>JBBQYD010000145.1:0-10836 GCA_038209025.1 Verrucomicrobiota bacterium
GGCAGGACGCGATTTGGTCCCCCCGCAGCGCTGACTCGAAGCGACTAGATCCAACCGCGAACCGGGGAAGGCTCGGTCCTGTTTTTCTTCATTAAAAGCGGTCTTTTTCCCTTTCTACCCACGAGATTCCCCGAATATCCCAACCCCAAGACCACTAGCAGGACAACTATGAACGCGAGCAGGGTTCTTCTGTTCATAAGTTCCTTATGGGGTGGACGGTGGGAAAACCCCAAGTCCGATTCCAAGCTGGCGGTAGAACCCGCTCAATCGCTGGATATTCCAGTTGAACTCCGCGCTGTGCTCCTCTTTCTTGTCGTTAAAACCGAAATTGCCCTTTAGGTCAATCGAGCCGCCTTGAATTGCTCCGCCGACGCCCGGTTGCGCCCCAACCGCTTTTGAGCGCGGTCGCGCACAGAAAGACATGATCTCGTGAGTATCAGTGACGGTTCTGGAGGTTTGATTCCACGGTGAAACGAAGCAGTTCGTCCCGTCAGTAGTGTAGCCAAAGCCATCGTCCGGTTTGTATTTTATTTGATTCGCCTCCCAACTTACGGTGGTGCCGAGGACTGGCAGTGTGCCTGTCGCTAGGGCGAAATCGTTCGCGTTGTAAAAATCTACTAAGCGACCGTTGACAGCCCCACCAATGGCTCCGGGATAACCCCAATAAGTATTGGGCGTCGGCCCCTTCTGTTGCTCAGCTTCCAAGAACGGCGCGTAATTTGTAAAACTCGTGTCGTAGCAGGAAGCCGGCACGGCGGCCTGCATAAGCACATAGTTATTGACGTTGTGTTGCCCGGCGGCCAGTTGCAGTTTCAATGCTTCAGCCATGACTACGTTACCCATGCTATGGGCGCAAACATTGAGGTTATAATTCGGGAACCGCTGTTTGAGGCTCGTCAGATAATCAGAAACCCCTTTAGCAGATTCCCACGCCCGATATTCACTGGAATTATAGGTGGTAAAAGACTGCAACGTGGAGGCGAACTTAAAATCATCTTTGGAAAGGGTGTCCCAACGGATGGAGGCGAAGCGTCCGCGATAACCCTGCCAATACAGCCGCTTGAACATGCTCTCCGAAAAATTGTAGTAGTCCCACACGCCCATTCGCCAGCCGTGGACGAACACAATGATGTTGGTGTCCTGGTCGGAACTGGATTCCCCCCAATTAAGCTGCTGGTAGTTGCTCGAAAGGAAAGTGTTCGGAGGAACGCTGTTGGTGACACCGGAGGTGCGGACCTGCTCATACATGGTTCTCACGTCCCTCAAATCCAGCCAAGCACTGGTTTGTGCACAGACGTTGGTGCCCTGCGGCGTAACCTGAGAAATCGTCAACAGAAGTTGGCCTCTACCGGCTCCCGCACCCTCAAACAGGAAGTGTTTGGCCGCGCTGTTCGTGAAATGACTATCCGGGAATGTGTGAGACCGGCTAGTGGTGATCCGGGCAAATTTATAGCCCGGAGATGTGTCCCCGTTGAAATCGTTGTAGGCCACTTGAGCGGCCGCAACATTCGTGTCGGTCAGGTAGCCGATGCCACCGTCAGCCTCCACGGCATTAACCAGATTGACCTCAAAAGTGGTCGTGGTGGCGTTGGCCAGACTCAGAGTGACCTGATAACCCTGATTGGCGGGCAGTGCAGGCACCCCGCATAGCCAGAGCCGGGCGTAGTCCTCCAGGTCTCTTGGGGAGCGGACGGTCTTGTCCTGGTAATCGTAGTTGGGACTGACTTCTCCCCCAAAAACGGAAACGTCATGGCCGGGCTCGGATGGACTCCCAAGGAGGCTCCGCGTTGCCCAGTCACAGTCATTATTGGCCCAAAACTCAAACGGCCGATTCACCAACGCGTAATGCGCCATCCAAGCTCTGATCCATGCCCCCATCATTCCTTCCTCCGAAGGTGGAAAATAACAGGATTGTTAGGGTCGGGGTAAAACGCAGTAGCCGTTGGAGAATAGTAGCTGAAGCTGTTCTGATTCGTTCCTTGCAATTCCTCGAAACCTTCCTTGCTCACCCGCACGTTCAAAGCCGCTCCTGTCAGCCCGGTCAATGCAAACATCCCTTGTGCGTCGGTCACAGCATTGGTCGCGAGGAGTTTCTCTGGAAAGGCGAGACAGCTAAACCTGACGTTGGCCCCGCTGAGAGGCTCCCCTTTTTCGTCTATCGCCTTCCCATAGAAGTCGATTGGCCGATTCATTTCCTGGGCCGCTCCACTCATTGCGTTGGACCATTGTGCCAAGGCTTGCTGTGTCAGGACGTTCAGGGGAACCCCTCTGCTCCGTACCAGTTCTTCCAAACGCTCCTGTAGGTTGCTGCCGGGCGGCAATGGCTCACCCGCCCAGTTGCCTTGTGTATCCGGGGCATTCTGCCTTTGCGGCTGCCGGGGCAGTGGCGGCGACTTAGTGGACGTGCTTGTCAGGCTTTCTGAACCAGCCTGAGAGGCGGGCGTTGGATTAGCCGATTCCGCCACTCCATTGGTCGGCGGATTGTTGGGTGTCGTCTGTGGAGTGGGCCGGAACAAATGGGCGACGAGCAATACCAGCACAGCGGCGACCAAGATAACGAGTGAGACTTTTGCTTTCATGGTTGCGGGAAAAGGTTTGTCTTGAGTTGGGAGTAGAACGGCCATATCGGCGCTTCCTGAATGTTCCGATTAAACTGGCCGCTGTGGTCACTACTCTCTGCACCAAAGCCGAGTTGGCTTTCGAGGTCTAGTTGTTGTCCCTGAATTTGCCCATGCACATTGGGCGATGCGCCGACTGCTAGGCCCCTTGGCCTGGCGACAAATGGCATCAACTCCAAGGGGTCGGTGATGGCCCGCGTAGGCCCGTTTCCATAATAGCCGCCGTAGATGATAGAGTAAAAGCTCTGGTTCCAGGCATTAGTGCTCAAGAGGCTGTTCGCGCCATCCGTGGAGTAGCCAAAAAACGCATTGGGTTTCATGGTGGTACCGCCGTTTCCAAGCAAGCTTGCAACATAGAACGCTTGGTTGAGTTGCCAATTCCAGAGGGCAAAGTCATCGGGATTGAAAAAGTTCGCTATCTTGCCGCCGGGCCGCAGTGCGTTGGTGATCCCCGCCGCGTAGTTCCTATAAACATTCGGCGTTGGCGCCACGGCTTCTCCGTTCAAAAACATCTGGAAGTTTGGCGCGTTTGTGTCAAAGCACTGCGCCGGGACCGCCGCCTGCATGAGCACCCAATTATCCACCGGCTGTTGGCCCGCCGCCGCAAGTTGCTTCAACGTTTGCATCGCCACGATTCCCCCCATGCTGTGGGAGGAACCGCTAATCGTGTAATTTGGAAAGCGGCTCCGCAAATCGTTCAAATAGGCGGCTGCACCCGTGCCGGACTTGAACGCGATGCGCTCGCTCCGGTTATATGTGATATACCCCATCTGCGGAAACAGTTCCGTGTTTGCGTCGCGAGTTGGCCAGCGCAAGGCGGCAAACCGGCCCTGGTAGCCTTGCCACCAAAGGCGCTTGAACATCGTTGACGAGAAGCTGAACCAGTCCCACGCCCCCATTCGCCAACCATGAATGAAGACAGCGAGCTGCTTTGCGTCCCCTGAATTTGACTTCGCATACGAAAGCACCTGGAAACCGCTCGTTAGGTTCGTTTGCACCATGTCCGGCCAGTCTTGGAGAACATTGGTCACCACCCCCATTTCGTAAAAGTCTGTGATGTCGTGGAAGTCGAACCACGCTGAGGTTTGGGCAATGGTGTTGGTTCCTCCCTGGCTAATCGTCAGGGTCAACTGGCCGCTCCCCACACCGCCCGCCTCATACAGAAAATACTTGCTCAGCCCGTTGCTGAAAACATTCGCCGGCAAAGTGAGCGTGCTAGTCGGCGAGATTTCTCCGATGGGCGTATTGTGCTCGGCAATCTGCTGGGCGGCGATAGCCGTGTTGGTCAGATAGGCAATGCCGCCGTTGGTTTCACCGGCCCAATAAAGCCGCATCCTCGGTGCGCCGGAGCTAATCTGACTCCATGCGAGTTGCACCGAATATGCCTGATTCGTGGGCAACGTCGGCATCCCGCAAACCCAGAGCCGGGCAAAGTCCTCCAAGTTCCGCTGACAGCGAATTTGCCCATAGTTGTAATCGAGCGGGACTGGTGGCGGGTTGCCCCAATCGTTCAAGTCTCGGTCGGGCTGGTTGCCACTGGCCGGCTCGTCATGGTCATTATTGACCCAGAACCTGAACGGCACAGCCTCCGAAGTATTATCCGGCGAAGTCAGGTCGAGTTCCATGTTCCCGTCATGATTGACATCTAGCTGAAGCTTTATTACATGCACGATACCGGTGCCGCGTGCACCAGTGTCCAAATCAGGCATAGTCACCAAAGCTGCCTGTCCTGGGTATGTTGGGAAGAAGTGTCCGTATTCTGTCAGCAGCCCCGCAGAGTTGGTTGTGATTTGTCCGCTGGGTTCAACAACCACGGCTCGCTCGAAATACTGTCCGAGAAACCCGTAAACATCCGGATAGCCGTTGAGAAGGCTCTGCTTGGCCCAACTGTAAACGTAGTAAAAGTCATTGCCTATGCCAGTAACCAAGAAGGGACGCTGAGCATTATGAGGGTCAAACTCACTATGGCCAGGAACCGGAAGCTCATCATATTCGTTTGCTGTGAAAAATAGATACTCTTCTGTTTCCAGAACTGGCCGTTCCGCTTCGGGATAGATGAAGGCCAAGGCAGCCTGTCCTCCGAGTTGGCCGCCAGGGTAAACAGTTGCCCTTTCTACAGCAGAGTCGCCCCAGGCGGCGACTTGCGAGACAATCGGCAAACCATAGAGGTTCCTGACAGAACTCTCCATTTTGTAGTTTCCCGTCAGTTGATCCATGTAAATGCCGTAAGCCTCCACATAACCCAGATCCAACCTGCGTGGGGCCATATAGGTCCACTTCGACTCATTGTAAGGTAGCAGGCTGCCGATGCTCGCTCCATTGGTCACAACCTGGTTGAATAAATAGGGCAGCGGCCAGTCAGGTCGGAGCTGGTCGTTGTAGAAAAGGCCCTCCGGCAGGAGACTTCCATCGTCAGCCAATCCAGCAACATTGAGCACAAGATTGCGGAGCGCGAAGTTATCCCTGAAGGGCCTGAGCCCCTCAGGCGCCCATCGAACAGTCCTAAGATCATAAGGAGCAAACTCGTGAAAACTCGAACTCACATAGTTCGTGGGGGCAGAAAGGGTGAATGCGGGCCCTTGGGGTTCTCTAATCACCAGATTCAGCAAGGACTGGCGGTTGGCGACTCGCAACATGAACTCAAGATTATCCTTCATCTGTCTCCTGCCGTCCACAAAAGGTGGCGTTACAAAGATGAAATCATCCTGCCATTGCACGGAGTATCCAAGGTGTAGTGGCTTGCCTTCCCAGCCATCTCCTAGCGCTTGCACGTGCCACCTATAGCTTGATCCATCAGGGTACTCTCTCATTTGGCTCGGCATTACATACTTTCCCCCCTCAAACGATTCGATAGGCACGTCCCATTGAACATCACCTTCTGAGGAGCCGTACAGCCAGTGCGCCTCGACATCCATGCGACAAATCCGTATCCACTTGGTATCCAGAGGAACCGCTTTTAGCAACACCGCGGTTTGGCCATTGCGAGCCGATACCGCTTGAATCTGCGCTGGGGCACTTAGAACCGAAGTGGCCTCCCGCTGGACAGGCTTTCGCTCAGACCAATAGGATATGGCACCGTTCTGGTAGTTACCCCTCACACGATAACTGGTGTTGATCTCCGGTCCAAAAAACTCGGGGTATTCCGTTCTGGCCACCGTGTCAGCCAGTACAACGCCTGTGCTTACGGTGAAGACCTGCGGCGCGTCACCCTCCTTCTCTACGGTGTAACTGTCCACCAATCCTGGCGATGGCGACCAGCTCAAAAGCACAGCACAATTAGTTCCGTTAAGCTGCAACTGTAGCCCTGTAGGAGCTGGAGGAATATTAATAACCCCCGGATGGGTTCCATTTTGATATTCTTGCATATTAACCCATCCGTCACCGTCTGGATCTGCATAGGGATCGACGCCCAAATGGCCGAAATTGTTAAGCTGCCACCAGTCGGGCATGCCTGAGCCTTCGGAATCCTGCCAGCTTCGAGCTTGCAGGAAGAGGCTGTTAGTCCGGTCAAAAATGGGAATGCTGGTAAACGTCAGCCCGTCCTGACCCAGGAACGGTTCGCCTTCAGCCAGCCAGACCGCATCGGTCAGTGTCTCCTTAGAAAAGACCTGATAGAGCTCATCAGCCACGGTTCCGTGTAACGCAACGAAGGCGGTGCCATTCGTCACCCCAACCAGTTCGATGTAGAAGGAGCCGGCTGCGTAATCGTAGGCCACGGGCAGATTAGTAACGCCCGGATCATATCCGCCACCGCCACCGCCACCTCCGGGCAGTTCGGGAAGTGACGACATCTGCACAATGCCAAGCTGCATCTCTGCTTGGAGTAATGCACGGTCCACAGCCTGTGCCTCACGCAAGGCCACATAGTCCACCTGGCTGTCATCTACGAGAAAGTGTCCACCGTTTGTGCCAAAGAGGTAAACCGGCAGATCGGGAAACGGGTTCCAGGGTAATGGTGGTTGATGCTGTTGAACAAACCAGAACGTTCCTGATGCTGGGAGCTCCTGAGCGGGAACTGGTCCGAGGACTTGGTCAGCATTCGTAACAACCGGTTGCGCAGTGGCTGCCAGCCCGGATAACAGCAACATGCCGTATAAGAACCGCCAAAATGAGGGGTGGGAGTTCATTAGGTTTCCAATTTTTGATTATCGATGCAGAAAGTTCCCAGGGACGGGAATTATTGTCAAGGGTCTTCCATCGCAATACTCAACGGCGAGCGGAACGGCCGGCCGCAGGAATGATGTCGCCCAGCGGCTTACGCGCTCTGGCTCTTCAGCGCGGCCAGATACACTTCCTTGAAGGGGACCTGCGCGCGGTCCGCAACCTCCTTCACGGCGTCGTACTCCGGAGCCACCTGCACGGTGCGCCCATCCAGAGTGCCCACCTTGACGGCGACCGGACCAAAAGGCGTCTGAGCCTGCACAAAATGGCGTTGGAGCTTGCGCCGTTCCAGCACCTGCCGGCGCACCCCGAACGCGCTGGTTTCAGACAGCAGCAATAGCGAAAACCGGTCCGCCTCGGCCTCCGCGCACAGCACTGTCAGCAACGTGCCGGGGCGGTTCTTTTTCATCTGGATGGGAGTGTGAAACACGTCCAGCGCGCCCGCTTTGAGCGCCCGTTCCATGAAGTGGCCGAGCACCTCCCCGCTGACGTCATCAATATTCGTCTCCAGCACCGCGATGCGGTCGGTTTCCCAATCGTGCGGGGTTTTGAATTCGGCGGCATCGCAAAAAATCACCCGCAGCACATTGGGGCGCGTCTGGTTATCGCGGGCGCCCAACCCGAAACCGATGTGGCGGGCCGCCAGGTCCTGCATGGGACCAAAGGTCTCGACAAACTCCGCCAGCAACGCCGCGCCCGTGGGGGTGATCAACTCGTTGGGTTCTGCGCACTGAGTCAATTTGATGCCGCGCTCGCCGAGGATCGTCAACGTCGCCGGAGCGGGGATCGGAAAATTTCCATGAGCGCACTGGATGAAGCCCGTGCCCTCGACCGCCGGGCTGGCCAGCACGCGTGGTTTGCCCAGCATCTCCAGGGTGATGCACGCGCCCACGATATCCACAATGGAATCAATCGCGCCCACCTCATGAAAATGCACTTCATCCGCCGTTACCCCATGGATCCGGCCCTCCGCGATGGCCACACGGGCGAAAACCGCCACCGCTTTCTCCTTCACCCAGGGGGACAAATCGGACTGCTGGATCATTTGCCGAATTTCCGCGTAACCCCGGCCGTGGGCATGTTCGTGATGCGCTGCCGGCGCCTCGTGCGCCTGCTCATGGGCGTGGCTGTGCGAGTGACCGTGTTCACCATGAGCATGGGGGTGCTCGTGCGTATGGGCAACGCCTTCGCTGTGGTCCGCGGGGCCATGTTCGTGCGCGTGGTCGCCCTCGATATGGACGTCGAACTTAATCCCGGAGATGCTCGACCTTTGAGCGCGCCGGGCGTGCAGGTGGTAGCCGGGCAGGTGCAGTTTCTGCAGCTCATGCTCCAGGCGGTGGAGGTCCACCCCCAGATCAATCAGCGCGCCGATGAACATATCGCCGCTGATGCCGCTGATTAAGTCGAGATAAAGCGTCTTCATTTTGAACCCGGGCGCCACTAAGATTGGTCCACCAAGGCATTGATCTGGCTGGCGGCGTAGCCAGCCCCAAAGCCGTTGTCAATATTCACCACCGTAACGCCGCTGCCGCAGCTATTGAGCATGCCAAGGAGCGCGGCCAAACCACCAAAATGCGCGCCGTAACCGACGCTGGTCGGCACCGCGATGACCGGTTTTGAAACCAATCCGGCGACCACACTCGGCAGGGCGCCCTCCATCCCGGCAACCACAATGATCACGTTCGCCTTTTGCATGACTGGCAGCCGGCCAAACAGCCGGTGTACCCCGGCCACCCCAACGTCCGACACCCGTTCCACCTGGTTGCCCATGATGTCGGCGGTTACCGCCGCCTCTTCCGCCACCGGGAGGTCGCTGGTTCCCGCACAAACCACCGCAATGGTTCCCGGGCGCTTGGGCGCGGGCGATTTCTGAATGGTCACACACCGGGCCGACTCATGATAAACCGCGATCTTGAATTTCTTGCGCACCGCCCGGGCATGCTCAGGGGACGCCCGGGTAATCAGGACGCGCTCCTCTCGTTCGAGAATCTTGGCGGCGATCTTGACCACCTGTTCCGGGGTCTTGCCCGCCCCAAAAATAACTTCCGGGAAGCCCTGCCGCAGGGCGCGATGCGTATCGACCTGGGCAAAGCCAAGGTCGGCAACCGGCGCGGCCTGAAAGGCCTGCAGCACCGTTTCCCGCGTGGCTTTGCCCGCGCGAAATTCTTCCAGCAATTTGACGGCTTCCGTCGTGGTCACCGGGCGACAATGCCACAGAAAAATGAAAATCAAAGCCTGAATTGGACCGGGGGTGCCGGTTGCGTTTTGCGCGGTGCGGAGGGGAAACCCGGAGCCAGGCGGGCGCCGCTTGGAGGATGTCGCGTTTTATTCAAGAAATCCCGGGCCGCCGGCTCAAATTAATTGACTGTTCACCCGTTCAATACCTTAGAATGCGCAGGATGCGAAATGGCTTTCTGGTGTTTTTGTGCGGTGCCCTCGGGGCGGTGGCGACGCTTTTTCTGCCGGGCTGCGCCCGCGACACGACCCAGGCCTCCGGGCCGCAGGCGATTCCCCAAACGGTTGGGCACGTGGGCGCGAACCGCTATAATACCCCCACCGGACAGATACTCACGCCTGCAGGCCGCCAGGTGGACCTGCCCGGCATGCGCCCGCAAGTGGTTGCCCTGAGTTCGGATGGACGATTGCTCGCAACGGCGGGAAAAGACCAGACGCTCACTCTGATTGACCCCGCCAGCGGCCAAATCCTGAAGCAGGTCTCGCTCTCGGTGACCCGCCCAAAAGCCGACTCCAAAAAGCGCGAAGAGGAGACCATCACCGGGCAAATGAGCTTTTCCGGGCTGATCTTTGCTCCCGATGGCCGCCATTTGTATCTCTCCGATACGGGTGGCAGGGTCTGGCGTCTTCCCATCGATGCCGCAGGCCAGGTCGGCAAAGCCACCATCCTGAATGTTCCCGATGCCAATGCGCCGAAACAAAAACACGAACTCCCCGCGGGGTTGGCGCTCTCGGAGAACAACCAACGGCTTTACGTCGCGGGCAACCTCGGCAACCGGCTTTACGAATTGGCCGCGGATTCCGGCAAACCGCTCCGGTCATGGGACACTGGCGTTGCGCCTTATGACGTGGTGCTCACGGGGGGCAAGGCGTATGTCAGCAACCTGGGGGGACGCCGTCCGCTGGAGGGTGATCATACCGCCCTGGCTGGCAAGGGAACCACGGTGCGGGTCGATCCGATCCGCCACATCGCCAGTGAGGGCTCGGTGACCGTCATCGACCTGGCATCCGGCAAGGTAAAGACGGAAATTCTGGCAGGGTTGCATGCCTCGGCGCTCGCGGTCTCGCCCGACGGAAAGCATGTGGTGGTAGCCAACAGCGGCAGCGACACCCTGAGCGTGATCGATACGCGCACCGACCGCGTGGTCGAGAATATCTGGGCCCGGCAGACGCCGGCTGACTTATTCGGAGCGCAGCCGAATGCGCTGACCTTTGATCCCAGTGGCAAACGGATGTATGTCTGCAACGGCACCCAGAATGCCGTGGCGGTCGTCCGGTTCGAACCGGAAGATAATGCGTCCAAGGTGGAGGGGTTGATTCCGGTGGGCTGGTTTCCGGGAGGCATCCAATATGATAGCCGGCGGCGCACGTTGTGCGTGTCGAACATGCGTGGCATTGGTTCGGCCAAAGTCTTTGCACCAGGCGAAACGAACAAGCTAAATACCAAAGATTTCTGGGGTACCGTCTCGCTGGTGCCGGTGCCTTCCAAGCGCCAACTCGCCGCCCACACGGAACGCACCTTGCTGAATATTCATTACCCGAAGCTGGCGGAAGCGCGCCGGCCCGCACGACCGGGTCAACCGGCCCACCCGGTGCCTGAACGCGTAGGCGAGCCCAGCGTGTTCAAACACGTGATCTACGTCATCAAGGAAAACCGCACCTACGATCAGATCCTGGGCGACATGCCCGAGGGTAATGGCAAGGCGGAGTTGTGCATTTTTGGGGAACCATACACCCCCAACCAACACAAGATCGCCCGCGAATTTGTCCTGCTCGACAACACCTACTGCGCCGGCGTCCAGAGCGCCGACGGGCACCAATG
>JBBQYD010000146.1:0-10813 GCA_038209025.1 Verrucomicrobiota bacterium
GAGGTCGTTTTGACCCGGCCAACTCTATCTCAACCGGCCTCAATTGAAAGGAGGAAGGCGAAAAGAAACAATTCCGGCAAGGTAAGGCACGGCTCGCAGCGTGAGTGATGCGGCCTGAAGCCAAACTGGAGAGCAGCCCGCAGACGAGCCGTTTTGTCTCATATACAACACCCAACGCAGACTAAACCACCGCTCAATTGAGCCATATTGTCTCTTATTAACCATCACCCGGAAACCTTCTGTTTCCTAAAATGTTGTGGTTAAGTTACTTGAGATTCTGGCAATAGCTGGCATGACTAAAGCTATATGTATCTCAGAAACGATTTAGAAACGAAAGGAAACAATGAATATGAACAGTCTATCACGATGGCAAAGACCCCAAGTGGCAATCTGGCCGGGTTTCGGCCGGGTGTTCGAACTCCAGGATGACTTGGCCGGGCTTTTTGATGAGCCCCTGGCCGAGTTGGTCCGCAGCCGTCAATCGCTCGGCGGCTGGGCTCCGGCTCTGGATATGTATGAGGTTAAGGATTCGGTGATTGTGCGAGCGGAGTTGCCTGGCATGAAAAAGGAGGAAATCGAGGTATCCCTGCATGATGGGTGCCTGACCCTTTCCGGGGAGCGCAAGAGCGGGCAGCCCGGTGAGGAAAGCGAGGCGCATCGGTCAGAACGGTTCTTTGGCCGCTTCCAGCGGACCATCAGCCTCCCCACCCAGGTGGCGACGGATAAAGTTAAGGCGCAATACAAGGATGGGGTTCTGTCCATTACGATGCCCAAGGCTGAGGAAGCCAAGCCCAGGCATATTGATGTGCATGCGAGTTAATAAGACCGGGCAGGCGGACACTCCGCCCGCCCACCAAACAGAAAGGAACGATTTATAATGAACGCGACACTGCAACAGGAAAACCCTCAAACCGCGGACCGCCCGGCGGAGTTCATCACCCCCCAGGTCAGTATCTATGAAACCCGTGAGGAATACGTGGTGGAAGCCGAAATGCCCGGCGTAAGCAAACAAGGTCTGGAGATCACGCTGGAAGGGAACGAGATCATGATCGTTGGGCGACGAACCGAGGAATCCATTCCCGGTAAAGCGCTCTTCCGGGAATCGCGAATAGCATCCTATCGCCGGGTGTTCCAACTCGATCCCGCCATTGACACAACCAAGATAGGCGCCCTGATGGAACAGGGAGTTCTCCGGCTCACCCTGCCGAAATCTGAGAGCGTAAAACCGCGCCGCATCCAGGTTGACTAAACCTCACGGATGATGGAACTCCCCCCCCCGCAGTCCCAACTGCGGGGGGCCATTTGTCCCGCGCTTCAGGGTCCGGGAGCATCCAGCGGCACGCCGGCCTGCCTGCCGGTGGCGCGGATAAACTCAACGCCTTCACGGTAGTCTTCCGCTTTACTCAAATGTTCCAGCATGAGAGGCGGGTTTTGCGGCAGTTCGGCTAGACGCCTCAAAAAGGTCCGGTAGTCCAACGCGCCTTTCCCGGGAATGACCTCCCGAAAATGAATGTTCAGCTCGATGTCCCAGGTCAGGTCTTTGGCGTGACAACTCACGATCCAGCGGCCCAATTTGTCGAAACACTCATTGAGCAACGCCGTGTTGCGATAATACCGTTCGGGGGAGTTGATCAGGTTGCAGGGGTCCAGATGAACCTTGAATGCGGTCCGGTCCACGGCCTTGATCAGCTTCAGGCAACTGCCCGGGCTGTCCGGATACATCCAGCCCATCATTTCATAGCAAAACGCCGCCCGCCGGGGCTTGACCGCATCGATGATTCTGCGCGCATTCTCCACAGCGGCGTCGAAATGCCTGGCGGTCAGATTGTCAGGGTGCGGTCCAAACCACGAATCGGGGTTGAACGACCCCGCGATATCCACGCAGCAACCGGCGCCCAATTCTTCAGCCAGGGCCAGTCCTTCAATCACCGTTTGCAGATTCTTGCGGCGCTTCTCCGGATCGGCATCCAGCATGTTCACCCACCGCCCCACCTCGGCAATCACCACGTCATGTTTACGGAAGCTGCTCTCGATCGACCGGAGCCGCGCCGTATCCCGCAGTTCAACTCGCGGACAATACGCCCCCCGGTAACCCAGCTTCACATGCGCCAGTGCCAACTCCTCCGGATCATCCGGAGCATTGAAGACCGGCGCGCCTAATCGCAGGCGTGTGGCTGCGGCCGGTTTTCGCTTCGCCGCCAGGGAACCGGCGGGCCAAAGGCCGGCAGCCGCGACCAGGCTCGTGGCCGCAACTCTGCCCAAGAACTCACGACGTGCCATTCCGGGATTTGTCATGCCCGAGTGTTTGCCGTGGAAACGCCTGTTGGCAATGGAAAAAGCAGCCGCGAATGGACATCACTGGACGCGAATAGCCGAGGAAACCCATGCTGATATCCAATGAGAGCAGGCGTGAGTTCAACCTGCGATTTAACTGTGACCCGCCTGCCGGACTCCTCTCGCCCCGCGCAGGGCCGGCAAAGACGATTTGCGCCATTGAATAGTTCCGCCCTCTTCTGTTGAATTGCTGACATGAGCTATCGAATGCTTTCTTGTCTGCTGGCTTTGCCGGTCACTGTGGCGTGGCTGGCTGATTCCACTGCGCTGGCCGTCGATCGCAAACCCAACATTATTCTTATTCTCAGCGATGACCAGGGCTATGGCGATTTGTCGTGTCACGGAAACCCGGTTCTTAAGACGCCAACCCTGGACCGCCTTCACGGCGAGGCGGTGCGCTTCACGGACTTTCACGTCAGCCCTACCTGCGCGCCGACCCGCAGCGCGATCATGTCCGGCCAACATGAGTTTAAGAACGGCGTCACGCACACCATCTTCGAGCGCGAGCGGATGAGTTTGAAGACAACGACCATCGCCGAGCTTCTCCGCGAAGCGGGTTACACCACGGGCATCTTTGGCAAATGGCACCTCGGCGACGAACCGGAGTATCAGCCGGGCCGACGCGGTTTCGACGAGGTCTTCATCCACGGCGGCGGCGGCATCGGGCAGACCTATCCTGGCTCGTGCGGCGACGCGCCGGGCAACAAATATCTGGACCCGGCCATCCTGCACAACGGCAAGTTCGAGAGGACCAAGGGTTACTGCACCGACGTGTTCTTTGCGCAGGCGATGAAGTGGATGCAAACGGTGAAGGGCCGTAAACGCTTTTTCTGCTATCTCCCCACAAATGTTCCGCACATGCCGCTGCAAGTGCCGCCGGGTTATGAGACTCTCTACGCCGACAAAACCTCCACGAACGCGGCCAAATTCTTCGGCATGTTGGCCAACCTCGACGACAACATCGGCCGCCTCCTCGCACGGCTTCAGGACTGGGGCCTGGAGCGCGACACCCTGGTCATCTTCATGAACGACAACGGCGGCACGGTGGGCTGTCCGATCTGGAATGCCGGGATGCACGGACAGAAAGGCTCCCCGTGGGAAGGCGGCACCCGCGCTGCGTCATTCTGGCGCTGGCCGGGCACATTGAAGCCGGGCGGCGTTGACCGATTCGCCGCGCACGTTGATGTGTTCCCCACGCTGGCGGAACTGGCCGGAGCCAGAATTCCTGCCGAGGTCGCCGCGACTCTCGATGGCCGCAGTCTCGTGCCGCTGCTGCGGAACCCGCGGGCCGAGTGGCCAGAGCGATTTCTCGTCACGCACGTCGGGCGCTGGGCCAAAGGCAAGGCCGCCGAGTCCAAGTACCTTCACTGCCGCATCCGCAATAGCCACTACAGCTTGGTAAGCGATGCCCGGGACGGTGCAAAAAGTTGGCAGTTGTTCGACTTGAAATCTGACTACGGAGAAACGAACAACATCGCGCCGCGGCATCCGGAGATAGTGAGGGAATTTGAAGCTGCTTACGACAGTTGGTGGGAGTCCGTGCAGCCATGCCTCGTGAACGAGAATGCCGTCGGCCCGAAACTGAATCCGTTCAAGGCGCTGTACTGGCAGCAATTCGGCGGCGGCCCCACCGCGGTGGATTTGCGCGAGATGTATCCCGCCCGCTCCGCTCTCGGCCAGGGACCGAAATCACCGGCGAGGGGGAAAGCAACTTCCACCAGACGTGGAGGCAAGCCGTAGCGTCGCTCGCTGGTTCTGAATGAGATTGGAAGATAGGTGACGCCATTGCGGTCCTGTTTGTCCGTGACCCGGGTCAGACCGTAGAAACCTCCGTTTTCGGTGTTGACTCAGCCGGCTTTAGACGCCAGACTGCGATTATGCCACGCCCGATCAGAATAGAAATGACAGGGGCGCTTTACCACGTGATGAGCCGTGGAGATCAACGCGATGACATCTTCTTCGACGACATCGACCGCCATGACTTCATTAAAACCCTGGCCGAGGCGTGCCAAAAGACCGACTGGCAGATCCATGCTTTTTGCCTGATGCCCAATCACTATCATCTGGTGGTTGAAACACCCAATGCGAACCTGGTAGCCGGAATGCAGTGGTTTCAAAGCACCTACACCATTCGGTTAAACGACCGGCACGCCCTGGTTGGGCACGTCCTGAGCGGACGCTACAAAGCTCAGTTGGTGGACGGCACCACCACCGGCTATTTGAAAACGGCGTGCGACTACGTCCACCTAAACCCCATCCGTGCGAAGCTGCTCGCCGCCGATGATCGGCTTCTGGCGTATCCCTGGAGCAGTTTCCCCTTGTATTTGGCCGCTCCCGCGCACCGGCCACGCTGGCTGCGCACGGACCGCTTGTTAGGGGAGCATCGGATTGGCCAAGACACACCGCTCGGACGGCAGCAGTTCGAGCGGAACATGGAACGGCGCCGTTTGGAGGAGACGAGCCAGGAAGAGCTGGAGAAGTTTCGCCGCGCTTCGTCGATTGGCAGCGAGGCCTTTCGTCGGGAATGTCTGCAACGCATGGAGGACAAACTAAGCGACAACCACCCGGGGCAAGCCAGACTCGAAACTGCGGCGGCCAAAGCCGAGCGGATCGTGGCGGAGGAACTCGCTCGCCTGCAATGGACCGGGAGCGATCTGGCGATTCAGCAGAGGAGCCATCCGCGCAAGCTGGCGCTGGCGGCCCGCTTGCGTCAGGAAACGACGCTCCCGGTGAGCCAGATTGCCGAGTTGGTGCATCTTGGGAAGCCCAAAGGGGCCGGAACCAACCTCCACAAATTCATGAACCAGACGCCAGCTAACCGACCTCCCACTGAACTACGCGACCAATGAACACCAAAGACACCAGGGCATTGCTACAGGCTGACCCCTCAAAGGGCGGGATGGTGCAATGCCTTGACGAAGCCACGGGGCGCGTCTGGTGGCGGCTGGGAGGGGTGATGGGGGCGCGGCGTCAGGGCGAGTTGGAGGGGGAGGTTAAGTCAGGCAGCCCTGCCGGTTGCCGGAAGGCCGGGATTCGTGCCTTGAGAGTACCAGCGGACAACTGACCCACCAGAGCCAATGCACGCACGCGAGTTAGGCGCATTCAGATGAGCCAGTGCAGGCTGCAAAAACTCTGGCAACCCCATCTGCAACGCGCAGCCTTATTATTCTGGACACTGCTTTAAAATTAATTATTGACTTCCCGGCAGTGCGGAGTGATAACATTACTTATTGTAACAACGGGTAGGCGACCTTGCTTTTAGTAAAGCTGCTTAATGAGCTTCAATGAGAGTAACGATCAATGCTGTAATTGAGAATTAGGGCCTGGGTCGGAAGTCTCTTTCCTGACCGTGGGGGGAGTCCGCACCTGCCGCTAAATCGGGCTCAAAGAATCCTAAGTCTTGGAACGAACCAGGGCTGAAGAGCAAATGATTACGCCGGGCGGATGAAGACCATGAAAACCTGGCAGAGCTTTGCCAACAACACCGGGGCGGCAGAACCCGACCTTAGAATTTTGCCTGGCAATGAGGAAAGTCATATGAAATTTCCGTTACTTCTTGCGTTTGTTTGTTGTGCAACGGGGGCAGTGGCCTCCCCTCCCCTAACCCTTGATGCCGGTCCGAACCACCGGACGGTTGGTTTGGTGCGGACAATTACCAACCTCGCGGGGGAGACGATCACCGTTACCAACAGCTATGTCGAAATCGGGTCCGGGCTCAACTATCTGAAAGACGGGAAGTGGCTGCCCTCCGCGCCAACGGTGGAACCTGATCTGGAAGGAGCGGTCCTCAGGAATGCGGGTTACTCCGCCAAGTTCAAAAGTAACTTGAATTCCTCCGAACCGGTGGTTTTTACCACGCCGGACGGTACGGTTCTCCGCACGCGGGTCACCGGCCTAAGCTATTTTGATGCGGCGAGTGGTGAAGCAGTTTTGTTGGCCGCGACACGCGACTGTGAAGGCCAGATCGCAGGGGAGAATCGAGTCGTCTATCCGCAAGCGTTTGATGATGTGCCCGCGGACGTCGAGTATGTCATGACCAAGGCAGGGTGGGAACAGAACGTGATCCTGCGGGCCGACATTCCTGAGCCGTCTTTTTTTGGCATGGACCCCCAATCCACGAGGCTGCAGATTTTGACGGAGTTTCTCTCTCCGCCAGAACTGGCTGGTCCCAATTTCACCCGGTCCAAGGACGGTTTGCAGGACGAAAACGTTAGATTCGGGACCATGCTGATGGGAAAGGGGAAAGCGTTCCTTGTCGAACCCCGAACCAAAGGCGCCAGGGAGGTGAATATTTCAAAGCTGTTTAAGAAGCTGGATGACAGGCACTTCCTAATCGAGGAAATGCAATATACGAATACCCGGGCGCAACTCAAGACATTGCCTGCCAGGAATGTGGGAGCCGGTATCAAGAACCAACGGCGAGGCAACGGCGGCAATGTCCTGCTCGCTTTGCGGGGCCAATTGCCGGCCACAACCATGGCCATGGTCCGCGCCGGGGCCATGCAGGTTGCCTCGGCGCCGCTTGGAGAGAGAGCGGGGTTCCTGTGCGACTACTCAGTTTCCGGGTACCTCACGAATTACACCTTCAGGGGGGATGCCACTTACCACGTGTCGGCCCCGGTTTACCTCACAGGCCACACGGTGATTCAAGGCGGCACCGTCATTAAGAGTTCAGTCAGCTCCGATTTTTACGACGCGAGCATTACCTTTTCCGACCCGAATGGGGTAATTGAGTGGAAAACATCCGAGTTCCGCCCCGCTGTGTTCACGTCCAGGAATGACGATACGATAGGTCAAATCATCGATGACAGCACGGGAAGTCCTCAGAGCGGGGATTACGCGATTGCGCTGAACGTTGATTGGCTGTCGCCGGAATTAAAGGTCGGCATTCATGATGTTCGGTTCATCTACTCGTGGCTGGCTTTTCAGGTGCCCCAGGACGTTACCCTCTCCGCCTGGAACATGCAGGTAGTGGACTGCGTGATCGGTGTTGGCTTCTCCGGGCGAGTTGAATTGTTCAACCTGCTCTTTTCGCGGGTGGGGACTGTGCTCTGGAGCTTTACCGATGATATCTCAGTCACCGCCGAGTTTTTGACTGTGGACCAGGGAAGCCTGTTGTACTGGGACAACTTCAGCACCAATTCACAGTTCACCCTCAGGAACACCCTGTTGAAAAGCGTTACTCTGCCGTCCATTCCGATGACTCAAAGTTGCGTCGTGACAGCACAGCAATCCGATTTTGCCCCGACCGGCGCCGGGGCCTATTATCTGGCCCAGAACAGTTCCTTGCGCAACACCGGGGTTACCAACTCTCTGCCCTTCGATATCCGTTCGAAGACGACCTTTGCCCCGGTTGTCTGGTCAAATACGGCGGCCTCAACCCCAATCACGCTCCTGCCTCAGGCTCAACGGGACACTGACGAGCCTGACCCCGGATACCATTATTCGCCCATCGATTACCTTGCCTGCCTGTTCACCATCACCAACGCGCCTTTGACATTGAGCAACGGCGTCGTGGTCGGCTGCTATGATGAAACCGCCATTCTATTGCGGGACAAAGCTCCGGTCACGAGCTGCGGCTCTCCGGCGGCCCCGAACCGGTTTTTGGATTACCGCGCGGTGCAGGAGCAGCCGAGGAAGCTTGGGTCCTTGAGCAACTCCGGCATGAACATGCTGGTTCCCTTTCGATCCGGCTCGAACGGCGCTCCGGTAGCGGTGCGTTTCACCGAATTCTCACGCATGGCGGGAGCCGCCACGGGAGAAAACTTATATGGCGCGGACTATTGGCTGGCGAGCGCCATGGACGTTCAAGACTGCAATTTCTATGGCGGCGGCGTGACCTTGCAGGCAGGGGCGACAAACGCGCTGTTCCGGAACAATCTCTTCGAGCACGCACGGGTTTACCTGGCCGGTGGGTCGCCCCTCCGGTTTGTCAACAACACAGTCATTGGGAAGCTTTGCGTCTGGGGCTGCAATCAAGCCACACCCTGGGAGGTCAGCGATAACATTTTTGCAGGCTGCGTCGTTGGGGATGACGGGGATTACGAAGTTGACCATCAATTCAATGCCTATGTGAGTTGCACGAATTACTATTGGTCCGGCACATACAATGCCAGCGAAACCAACCTATCCTCGATCACCTGGACTTCTGGGCCGCTGGGCAAGTACTACGTTCCCACCAACTCACCGGTTGTTGACCGGGGAAGTCTGACAAATTCTGCGCTGGCAGGGCTGTATCATTACACCATTACCGGGGCCAAAGAAGGAACAGGCCGCTTGGACATGGGCAGGCACTATGTGGCTGCGAATAACGATGGCACTGCAACGGATGAAGATGGCGATGGATTTGAAGACTATTTGGACCCCGACTCCGATAATGATGCTCTTAATGACGCTTGGGAGTTCATTTACTTTGGTAACCTCTCGCAAAATGGAAGCGGTGATCCCGACGGAGACGGCGTTAGCAATTCTACCGAATACCTGCAAGGCCGTTCTCCAGTTCTAACTGGCATGGCTGCAGATGGCCAGGACGCCACTAAGCTCCGCGTTTTTACCCCCTTGCGGTAGCTGCCACCCCCGGCACAGAATATGAAACAGAACTTCAAGCGTCTCTTTTCAGCCGTTGTTTGTTTGGCTTTTGTTCTCACCGTCAGGGCAGGTGCGGAGGAAAGCTGTGTAAAAGGCGATTTCACTTACCGGAGTTGCTCCGGAACCCGGTCTTGGTATGGCTTTCATCCTTACACTGGCGGCAGCGTAATTACGAACAAGTATAAAACCCGGGTGATGGTTGATTCTGCCGAGAATTACGAGGTGAGTGGGCTCCTGACCAACACCAGCCAGGCTTTAAACAGCCTGAGGTTTTCCTGCACTGGCCAGGTGGATTATGCCGCCTCCGGTACGGGAACCAATTGGGGAGTCAGAGCAGTTTATTATAACGGCACCACCCGATACGAACTTGGTATTCTGACTTCCAGTTCCAACACCCTGAGCACCTGGTTAAACTCGGGTTGCTATGCACGGGAAGAAGGCACCCGCACACCACAAAGCGCTGAAGGCACTATCACCTACACCCCGGTTACCCCTGGCGGGCAGACATTGAGCTTTAATTCCGACGGCAGTATCAGCACCAACACAGTCCTGCCTTGGCTGAGTGCTTCAGCTTTATCGGGAGCAACGGGTGCCGTCACCGTTACGACCAGCAACCTGATCGCAACCGCCGCTTGGACCCCGGCAACCCGTTCATACACCCTCTCTGATAACACTTCTCGCGCGGAGGTGGAACTTGGGATCATCGATGACCTATCTGGTTGCCCCAGCGGAACGTTCAAAAGGGACCCGATCGCTGCAAAAAGTGTTCTTAGCGGCGCGACCTCGGCCCTGACGAACACGATTACACTTACAAAAGTGGAATATGGCATCACACTTCCCAGCACGGAAGCTAGCGTTCCCTACCTTTTGAAATGGAATGTGCGTGTTTATAATGAAAGCTCTGAGGAGATCGGATCTGAGGAGCTCTCTCGAACTGTAATCGGGACGGGCGGACAATTAACAACAAATTTCGTGTTGTTTCCCCCCTTGGGCACGGGCGGGCATAAGACAGTGGATGCACTCAGCTTGGAGGTTATTCCGTTAGGCAGTGAATCGGGCTGTTGTAACCTGTCTCAAAACTCAGCCGGATCGGGCACTTTCCTACTCGGCAGCATCGACGCACGATTCAGCCTGGGCAAAGGGCTTTACGGGCTGGGCGGTGGTCTGCTCTTCATTCACCAGAATGCGATCGAAGCTGCCGTCGCCACACCCGCCGGTTTGCAGTTCGCGGGTGACCCCAGCCATTTTGAGGTTCTGACCGATGCTGCGGGGATAAAACAAGCAAAAGGGATGCAGGCGATGGCCCACGTCAATGTTATCGATTCTTCCGCGTATGAACTTGGCTTCTATGCGTTGGCGGATGTGGGCCAGAAGGAACAGGGTTATTACACGCTTGCGGGCGATCCTTTTGTAGTCTGGACAGTGCGCAACCCTGGCGATGCTGACGGCCAAAAGCGGCTGCAAGTTGTCGAGACGCGCGCTGGCCAATCAGTCACGAACGAATACCAGTTTGCCACCCAGTCAAAAACATGGACCCTGATCTCGGGCAATGGACTACGGAAAGAAGTTCTAATTTCAGATTGGAATCCTGTGACCAAGTACCTGTTTGAGACCCGCCAGGTTTTCACCGGGTTGGATCAACTCGCTTTCCAGGAGATAAAGAAGTATAAACTCCTGAGTTTTGGCTTGGCCTTGAAAGAAATTCGCACGGGCACGCCGGGATCGGAACTCACACAAACTAACACCTACGCTTTAAACGACACCGTTCCGCAGCTCGACATCATGACGCGCAGTGACGGTTACTGGGAGACATTCATGTACGACTCTCAGGGCCGGGTGTCCACGAAGTTCACCGCCTCTGCAACTAACCAGGCCCCGGTCAAAGACATGC
>JBBQYD010000147.1:0-10790 GCA_038209025.1 Verrucomicrobiota bacterium
TGTTTTTGGCGGCGTTTTACTTTCTGCTGGATCTGCGCGAGCGCCATCACTGGGCTTTCCCGCTGGTGGTGGTGGGGATGAACTCGATCGCCGCTTACCTGATTGCCCATCTGTTTGTGGGGTTCATCGGGACCGCGCTGCCCCGGCATTTGGGGCCGGGCGCTTTCAACCTGTGGGGGGCCGCATACCAGCCTTTGGCAGTGGGCGCGGGCGTCCTGGTCATCGAATGGCTGATGCTCTATTGGATGTTCCGGCGCAAGCTCTTCTTGCGCATTTGAGCGCGGCGTTTCGAAACCGGCGTGCTGGCCCACAGTTCAACCAGCTTCAAGCACACCTGGACAGACAATTCCATGTCCTGGACGGCCACCCATTCGAGCGGGCCATGAATGTTATGCATGCCGGCAAAGAGGTTCGGGGCGGGCAAGCCTTCCTCCGTCAGCCTCGAGCCATCCGTGCCGCCGCGGATCGGACTCTCCACCGGGGTCAATCCGCACGCGCGAATGGCGTCACGCGCCATTTGCACGGGGCGCATATCCTTGCGCAACCAGTACGCCATGTTTCGGTATTGTTTCTCGATGCGGCATTCCACGCGGGCGGTGGGTTCGACCGCGCTCAAGCCCGCGCATAGACCTTTCAGCAGCGCGCCTCGATCGGCGAGCCCTTTCAACTCGAAGTCACGGATAATGAACTTGAGAGTGGCCCGCTCCGCGCTGGCCTCCACCCGCAGCGGATGAATGAATCCTTCGCGCTGATGGGTGGATTCGGGGGCGCCGCGTTCACGGGGCAGATTCATCAGCAATTTGGCGGTCAGGAACAAGGCGTTAACCATCCCCTTGGCGCGCGCTTCGCCAGGATGAGTTGAGACTCCTTCAATAGTGACGACGGCGGCGTCCCCGGAGAAGGTCTCCCAACAGATCTCGCCCACTGGCCCGCCATCCAGCGTGTAGCCCACCTCCGCATCCAGTTGTCTGAGGGCGAGTCTGTTCACCCCTTTGCCAATCTCCTCATCGGGATTGAAGCAAATCCGCAGCTCTCCATGCGGCAGGCGGGGATTTTTCGACAGGGCCGCCGCGAGCGTCATCAGCACCGCCACCCCCGCTTTGTCGTCGGCCCCCAGCAGCGTGTCCCCGCTGGCGGTCACGAGGTCCTTGCCTTTGGCAGCGGCCAGATCAGGCGCGATGGCTTGATCCAGCACCAGGCTGGGGTTCGCGGGAAAACGGAGGGGTTGGCCGTTGTAGTTGCGGTGGACGATGGGCTGCACGTTCTTTCCCGAGAAATCAGGTGCGGTATCCACATGCGCGAAGAACGCCAGGCGCGGGGCGCTCGCGGCCCCGGGAGTGGCCGGAAATTTCGCTATGACATACCCGTGTTCCGTCAATTGGACATCCCGGACGCCCATCCGCTTGAGTTCCGACCGCAGCAGTTTCTGCAAGGTCCATTGGCCAGGCGTGCTGGGGCAGGTTTCCGAACGCGCGTCGCTTTGCGTATCCACCCGCACATACCTTAGAAAGCGGGACAAAATTGTTTCGGACATGGTGGGAATCTGCCTGTGGCTGGCCAAGCGGTCAATCCCGGGATGAGCCGGCCGGGTTGCCGCTTGTCATTTCAACCGGAAGAAGCGAGCCAGACCGGTCATGGTCTGGCTGCTTGGGCTGGTCGCCAGGCTGTCGTAAAACGGGCCTTTTGGCGAATAGCCGTATTGCAGAATCGAGGCGGGGCTGGCCCACCGCAGCACGATCTGGCTGCCGGAACGCTGGGCGCTGAGCAGCAGGGGGGCGGATGGCACGTTCGTTGAGGTGACAGCCTGAAAGGAAAGCCCCACGCGCACATCGTCCACCACCATGTCCCCGCCGATATCGGTGCCCTGGCGCAGGCCAAAGTAGCTGATGCGTGTGGGGGTGATGGGATCGGCGGCCCAGGCATCCCGGTCGTAATCAAATCGCGGGTTGATCCAGAAGGAGGCCACCGCATTATCGACATCGTAACGCATCACCACCTGCCAGTAAGTATTCGTCTCCAGGTCCTTTACCAGTTCGACCGGCGTTCCGCCGCCGTTGGAGATCAGCATGCGGTAAAAACCGGGCGCGGCATTCGTGGTGGAGACGTAGAGTCGTCCCACCATGCTGGTGCCCGAACCAAAATGCGCAAACGGGCCGGTGGCCTTTTTGGGCAGGGCTGGCAGGGCCACGCGAAACGAGGCGTAAAGAATGGTGCGATTGCTCACCGCATAAGGGCCGCCCGCCAGCGTGGCCGACAAATCTTCGGTTTGGGTCAACAACAGGGAAACCTGGCCATCGGCTACCTGGGTCTGCCCTTCAATGCCGGATCGGTTGGCCCACAGAAAAGCCGAGTTCGTGACCACCGAGCCATCCGGGTACGAAAACGGGTCCAGGAAAAGGACGTCGGCGGTCGGCCGCACCATCAAGGGAAAAGTCGCCGAGGCCGTTTGTGCGCCATCCGACACCACCAGGGTGATGGGCGCCACGCCGGCCCGCCCGCTGGACGGTTTCAAGGTCAGCCAACGATTGCTGCCGGTTCCGCCAAAGCTGAGGCCCGCGGCCGGCAGCAAAACCTGGTTGGAGGAGACGCCGGAAACCACCAGGTTCTCCGCGCTAGTCTCCAAATCCCCCACCCCGAAGGGAATGGTCAGCACCGAATTCGCCAGCATGTTGGTTGGCGGGATGGATGAGATGATGGGTTCGCAGTTGAGGGGCAGGACGGTCACGGCAAAACTCGTGGTCGCGCTCTTTCCTCCCTGGTCGGTGACACGCACCAGCACGTTTGCGCCGCCTGGCTGGGAACCGGCGGTCACGGAAACCGTCCGGTTAGGGCCGCTGCCGCCAAAATGAACATTCCCGGGAGGCACCACCCCGGCATCGGAAGTCTCGGCGCTCAGGTTAAGCGCGCTGGCCGGGTCTTCCGCATCCAGGACGGTAAACGGCACGGCCGCGGTCGCCTGCGTTACCCGGACGGTTTGCGGTGGGAGCGCGGAAATCACTGGCGGATTATTGCCGCCCGGCAGCAGGGTCCCGGAAACCGTGACCACATCAAACCGCATGGTGCCGCCGGTGCTGTAATCGGAGCCCGCGGTCGTGGCGACAAAGCCCTCGAACCCGGAACCCGCCGCCGTGCTTTGCCACTCGGTCACCAGGCGGAAAGCAAACAGCGGATTGTTTGCCGCGCCCGCGATGTGGGCAAGGCTTGCGCTACAACTGGTAAACACACTGTCTGCACCAAGGCTGACCACCGGGCCGTCATTGAAGTTCCATCCGTCCAGAGTGTATTGCAGCCGGAGGTGCCGGCTGGCGGTCGCGCTGTTGCGTTGCTGCCAACTGATGATTACCTGGTTGTAACCTGCCGTGCTGGCATCAAAGCGCACGCCGGCGGTTTTATTTGCGTTGGTCGCGGTCGGATATTTCGAAGTGGCCCAGGCGGTATTGTCCAGGCTCCCCGCGGGATCGTGTCCGGCTGCGGTATCACCGGTGGCGAAGCTGCTCGTGATGTCCCCCACCGCGCTGGCATACCCCACCCCCACCGCCGGCTCAAAACTGCCGGTGCTGGTGCTGTTATCTGGCCAGGTGCTGTTGAACGTCCAACGGACGATGATCTCCGCCCCGGCGGTTCCGAGGCCGGCGAGCAGACCGAAGCAGAGCAAAAGCGGCTTCATAAGTATGGTCCAGATGAAATAGCAGCCTCGGCTTCGTCACGCAACAAGTAAAAAAGACCGCTCCCGGTTTGCCGTTGGCCGGGCAGGGGATCAGCGCCCGGCGGGGCGGGGAATCTTGAGGCGTGCGAACGAATGACGCGCCCGGCGAACGGGGGCGCCGCCCTCAGGTGCCCGGCGGTTCGGCCGGCGGCGGTGCTTCCAGCAACCGGGGCTTGCGCTCATGCAGTGGCAGCCAAATGCGGAAGGTGGTGCCGCGGCCCACCTGGCTTTCCAATTCCAGGCGTCCGCCGTGGGCTCGCACGATTCGCTGGATGATCATCAGGCCAAGACCCGACCCCTTTTTTTTCGTGGTGAAGAACGGCTCGAAAATCCGATTGATCTGGTCTTGGGGGATGCCCCCGCCCGTGTCAGTCACGCTCACCCAGATGCCCTCGGCTCCCTCCCAGGTGCGGATCGTAAGCGTGCCCGCGCGGGTCATGGCGTGCATGGCGTTCTTGACGAGATTCACCAGCATCTGCTGGATCTGGTTGGCGTCAATCGGGGTTTGTGGCAGGCGCGACGCCAGGCTCAGTTTCACGCGCAGCCCGCGGTTATCGAGTTCCGGCTGGAGCAAGACGATGGTTTTCTCCACGACCCCGTTCAGGCTGTCCATCTTAAGCTGCGGGGCCATCGGCCGGATCGCCTGAAGGAACTGCGTGATGGTATAATCCAGGCGGTTGATTTCACCCTTGGCCACCGCCAGGTAGCGGTCTAATTTGCGCGCAATGTCCACGGGGTCCGCGCCCTCCGCGGGCGGGCGCGGCCCGATTTTGGTCCGGGCCTTTTCGGAGCCGGGGGAGACCTGCAATTTCAGGAGTTCCCGCTCCATGAGTTGGAGGTGGATGTGGAGCGCGTTCAGCGGATTTCCCAGTTCATGGGCCATGCTGGCCGCCAGCAAGGTCAGGGCATGCACCCGCTGGCTTTCGATGGCTTCGGCGGTCTGCTGGCGGGCTTCGGTGGCATCGTGGAGGATCAAGGCCACGCCGGAACTGCCGGTCGCCTGGCCGTCCAGTGGCGCCGCATAGAGCCGGAGAAAACGGTGGCGCGGGTAGTGAATCTCAAATTCGTGGCGAACCACTCCCTGCCCGCCCTGCGTGTCAAAGCGCGCAATCTTCTCCCAATCCAGGTCCGGGAAAAAATTGGTGACCGGCTGCCCTTCGACTTCGGATTGCAGACCCAAGAGGCGCGTGACCGCCTGGTTAACGTAGAGGATGCGTCCGGACTCATCCAGGACCAGCACGCCGTCTTCGATGGTATTAAAAAGCGTTTCGAGGAAGCTGCGCTCACGGGCCAGGCGCTCCACGACTGTTTGCAGGCCCTGGGCGTCCAGCCGCCCGATGCGCCCGAGAACTTTGTCGAGAAAGCTGCTCTTTGCCATATCTCTCGTCCTGATGGATTAGAACCAGCGCTTCCGTTTGAAGTACCAGTAGGTGGCCGCGGTGGAGACGACCATCAACATCATGGCGGCCCAATAGCCATGCTTCCAGCTCAGTTCGGGCATGTTGTGAAAGTTCATGCCGTACCAGGTCCCAATGAGCATCGGCGGCGTCGTGATGACCGTGATCATGGTCAGGAGTTTCACGACTTCGCCGGTCTGATTAGAAGACATGTTCAGATAGATCTGGAGAATGCCGGTGAGCGAGTCCGTGTAGGCGTGTGCCAGCTCCGAAATGTGATAGAGGTCGTCGTAAACATCCCGGTAATAAGGGACCATGTGCGCGCGAATGAGGCGAAATTCGCCCTGCGCGAAACGGGCCAGGACCTCGCGTTGCGGGCCGATGATCTGGCGCAAGTGCAGCACCTCCTTCTTGATCTGGAGGATTTTGTTCATCGTCGCCTTGCCCGGGTCCTGCAAAGCCTGCTGCTCCAGTTCCCCGATCTCCAGGGATAGCTCATCAAGCGCCGGTTTGTAGTTTTCCACGATGGCGTCCAGCAGCGTATGGGCTACGCGGTCGGGCGCCCGGGCAATGTGCTGATTGGTTTTGGTGGCCCGTTCTTCGGTTTGAGTGACGCTCCGGAGGGGGCCGTCGTGGTAGGTGACCAGGAAGTTCTTGCCCAGGAAAAAGTTCAACTCGCTGGTGGCGAACACGCCATCCTTGCGGCTGTAGTCCACCGCGTGGATGACCATGAACAGGTAGCCGGTAAACAGGTCGTCCTCTTTGGGGGTATACTCCTCCACTTTCGGCGCGGAACTGGCCATCACGCAGTCTTCTATCGAGAGCGGGTGGAAATGGAAAACGTCTTCCAACACGAACTTGGTCTCCTCCGGGGTGGGGTTCTCCAGGTCCACCCACAGGAAAAGATTCGTGTCAGTCAGCAGGGTGGGCATCAGGAACATTTCAATGTCCTGGCTGTGCAGCCGGCCCTGGGTCGTAAAAACGAGCGATCGAATCATGCGCCACTCAAACGTTGCCTAGGAGCTTGTTTAAGAACTCCCGAACGGCGCCGCTGGGGGGCCGGCGTATTCACCCGGAATCCGCAAGCCCGGTCCCTCGCCCGGACGACTTTTCAAACAGGCTCTAAGGACTTTCAGGTTAGGCGGGTCCGCCCGGATAGCAAGCAGGACTTGCAGGCCCTGGCGCCCACGCCGGCTCGGAGACGGCAATCGGATCGGACCCGGCACCCGGATTGGAGCGGCTCCGTCATGATCTGTGGAAAACCGAGCCGCTTACTGTTTCCGCTGATACACCCGCACGTAATCAATGTCGTGGTATTGCGGAAAGACGGTGGAAGCATCGGGATTCCCCGGCCAGGCTCCGCCCACGGCGGTGTTCAGGATCAGGTAGTGTGGCGCGTGGGGCACCCCTTCGCTGGTTGAATGGATGAGCTGGCCGTCGAGATACCAGCGGAGTTCGCCTGGTTCCCACTCCAGCACATAGGTATGAAAGCCGGCCGTATAGTCCACACCCTTCTGCCACTTCCCTGAGCTGGTTCGTTTTTGTCCGTCAAAGGTGTAGTAATGATGCGTGGCATACACCAGGTCTCGCTGATGCCCGAGGAACTCCATGATGTCGATCTCGGTGTACCACGGGCGATACTCGGGAATCAGACGCTCCCTGCCGTTGGCGACAGCTTCCGCCATCAGGTATTCCATGGGCCAATCACGGTTCTGGGGGTATAGCCAGTGGGCGGGCCAGAGCCCCTGACCGCCCGGCAGCCGGGCACGAATCTCGAAACGGCCATACACCGGCGCAAACGTCCCATCCGTGCTCACCCGGCCGCTGGTGAAATGCTGGGAGCCGAAATCGCGCACGCGGCTGCGCAGGCGCAGGCAGCCGTTTTCCAGGTAGGCCTCATCGGCGGTGTAGTATTGCAGCTCGTTGTGCTTGCTTTGCTCGCGGGTAAGAACCCGCCACTTCTTGAGGTCCAGTTTGCGGCCGTTAAACTCGTCCTTCCAGACGAGCTTCCAATTTGCCTTTTCAGACTGTCGTTCGGCCGCGGAGGCGTGGCTCGCGATCAGGCAAAGGGCGGTGGCGGCGATCAGGGTCAGGGTTCTCATGGGTTTCTTGTTAGCAGGTCCAACCGGTTTCCGAGGGTGTTCAACATTTCCGGGAGATCCCAGGTCTTCAGCACGTTCAGGTAGTCCGGTCCTTCGCGGTGAGACTTCGGGCACTCGGTCAGGCTCACTTTTTGGACGACGGGTTCGAAAAGCGCGGCATAAGCCGCGTTCACTCCCATTGTTCGTCCGGCAACCAGAGACAAAGGCAGATCGCGGAATTCTGGAGCCGCCGTCAGCGCCCGAATCGCGCATCGGATATCCCACAGGCGCATGCCATCGAGGGTTTGTCCCAGCAGCATGTAGCGGCGGCGCATCTGTGCGGTGGCTTTCGCGCCACTGGGGCGTTCCGCGGGCCGCACCCCGCGCGGCACCAGGAAGGCGAGCGCGGCGCGGCCTTCCCCAAGCTGGCCCGGCGGGGAGTCTGCCGCTTCGTTTCCCGGGACCGGCCGCCAGAGAAAAGCGGCGGGTGAATTCGTCCAGCTTTCCTGGTCGATAATCGTGAGCACCACTTTCCCGGGAGCGCCCGACTCCGGCAGCAGTAGGTACAAGGGAAGTTTGATGCCCGGCTGGGTCTCCAGCTCATACACCCTCCGCAGGCCACCCTGGCCGCGGGTTTCCGAGATCAGGCACAGGGGCACGGAAGGTTCCTTCCCCGGCCAGCCGCCGAAGGACTTCTCGCGTAGAAGGCGAAGCACGGCGGCGGGATCGCCGGCGGAAGCCTGCCCACCCTGCCGCGGGACGAACAACTCTTGTATCCGGGTGTTCACCTGATCGGCGGGCAGTTGGTCGAAAACGCGCAACTGGCCGGGCGCGAAGAGTTTTACCGCCGCCATTTCGATCAGCGGCTGCTCGCGCTTGAGAAAGCGGTTGAACCACCGGAACACCGGCACCTGCAAGTCCTGGGTGTCGGCGTGCGGGCCTTCCGTGATGAGCAGCCCCAGGTTGGTGGTGGCGCCGTAAAGTTCATAAATACTCCGCACTTTTTGGTGCAGGCGCACGACGCCGTCCAGCGGGAATATGCGGTCCTTGTCCGAATTGCCCATCAGCAGCGGGCGGGGCGCCAGCAGCGCCGCCACCTGCGGAAAATCCCAGCGATACGTGTTGATGAAGAACATGCAGTCGCAATGACCTTCGACGACGCCATCCACCACCTGGTTATGGAGGTCGGTGATGCCGGCGATCGGGGCCGCCACCTTTACCCGCTCATCGATGGCCGCCACCACCCAGGTGTAGGAGCCGCCTCCCGAGCGGCCAGTCATGCCTATCCGATCCCGGTCCACCTCCGGTCGGCTGACCAGGTAATCGAGCGCGCGGATGCCAAACCAGGCCTCGACTCCTGCCGGGGTGTAGCCCCGTGCATTCCACCACCATTGCTCCTCGCTGTACGTGCCCCGGTGCGCACCCTGAATCTCGCCGTATTGGAGGGTGTCGATCAGCAGGCAAACGTAGCCATTGCGCGCGAACCATGCGCCATGATGCTGGTATCCCGCCTTGTTTCCGCAACTCACGCCATTGGTCATCACCTGGGCATGCCCGCAGACATAGAGAATGGCGGGGGCAGGCTTTTCCAGTCGCTTGGGGACATACAAGTTCGCGGTTACGTACAAACCCGGCGAGGCCTGGAAATGCAGTTTTTCGACCGTGAAATCGGCGTGCTCCAGCGTGCCGGTGATCACCGGTTTCAAATCGGTGCGCTCCGGCATCGGCCACAGGCCCAGCATCTCCTGAAGCTGCCGTTGGTACTCGCCTCGCCGGCCCTGCCATTCTTCCACTGACCGGATCCCGGCCAGGCACTGCTTGCCGAGCCTCGCGGTTTCCTGCTGGAAATACTCAAGGTGCGGCGGTGCCGCCTTTTGCCGGGCCGGTTTCTTCTCGGCGGCGGTGATGACCGGGACGAGCACACACCCGGCAAACAGGCACATGAAGATCGCTGGCGCGCAATGGCTCAGAAGTGTCATGGCGCCATGCTAAAAGAGACGGGTTCGAACATCACGATAAAGTTTTACCGCCTCACGCCTTTATCGGGGACTTCCCCTTGTGGGCGCAATTGCGCACTGCGCTTCTGCGGCTTGCGCCGTGCCCAACCCTGTTCAAGCGCACTGCTTCGCCGCTGCCTACGCGCTCACCGCGCGCCCGCTTCTTTCTGATCCCGGCGCGAATCGCCAAAAACGCCAATTGACGCAGTAATCTGGAGTGGATAGGATGAATTATGCCCGGTGAAACCCAAAAACCAATTCTCCCTCACCCGCGCAGCGCTCAGTACGCACGGACGCGCAAAAGCAAATTCCTATCAGTTCAAGGGCCCCGAGGGACCCGACGACGAAGATTGTGCCGTAAGAATGAGGCCAAGGGACGCAGCCTATTGAATCGCGTCCTGTTTCCCGTCTTTCCCGTCCTCAACAACAGCAGGAATACCAAATGAAAGCCCTGAAAGCCCTTATCGCATCCACCATCACCGCATTCGCTATGTCCGGTCCGGCCCACGGGGATGTAATACTGCTCGCGGACACCCAAGCCGACTTCTCGTTGAGCGGCCAAGGTGTCAACGGGTTTGAATACGGGGTCTATAATACGGCGGCCAATGCCACAACCGGGACGTTCTCCACTGCGGGTTTCGTTGTCAGTGGTTTGAACTGGCAGGGAGGAGAGACTTATGCCACTCCGGCACTCTGGGTCGATGGGCAACACCCCGGGGTTCTCTCACTGTACTCCGCGGTGCGCCGCTACACGGTCGGCTCCGGGGCAGAACTGGACTACAGCGGATTGGTCCGGATCGAGGGAACGTTCTTCGATCTGGCCGGCGGGGACACCAGCGGATTTGTGACGGTGAACGGGGTGAACCTCTTCCTGGCGAGCGTTCCAAACACGAGTGTGCCGGTGCCTTTCGACATCACGGTGTCCCTCAGCCCCGGCTCCACCATCGACTTCGGCGTGAGCGCCGCCGGTGACGGTGCAATAAGCGATTCGACTGGACTTGTCGCGACTGTTTCGACGGTGCCGGAACCGGCCACTGTTTCTTTACTGACAGTGGGGGGATTGTTGATGCTGCGTCGTAATCGGCGCACCGTCTGATCTTGCCAGGCGCGCTGTTTCGCGACCGGCCAAGGCCCGTGGAGCGACCCGGCAACGAAGATGGTGCCGTAGAGGAAACGGACGCAGTCGCAGTCGCACGGATCGCATCGTGGGTTCTCTTGTGTGTGTGGTATTCCTTGCTCTGTCAGGACGTCTGCCGCTGACAAAAGCTTTAGAGACAAGGGCGGGGTCAGACCGTAGAAACGGCCCTTAGTTAAGGCCCAAGCGTTTTTTGCTCAGGCGTTTACGACGGGGCGGTCCGGGGATGTTTTCCAGCGCGTATTCTGCGGTAATCTGCTGCAATTGCATAAGGATATCCCAGACTTCTCGCTGGTTGCTGATAGCCTGTTTGAGCCATTGGAACTGTTCTGCACTTAGGCGCTGGTAATAAATAAAGGTAGCAACTATTGAAGAAATGGACTATGATGGCTTTCCATGAGTTCCATTGCGGCGCTAAAGCAGAAGTTCCGTTCGATTTGGCCGCTTCTTGACGAGCGGACCCGGCGCATCATG
>JBBQYD010000148.1:0-10696 GCA_038209025.1 Verrucomicrobiota bacterium
CTTGAGTGTTTTGTTTGGAATGGCCTGAACGGGGGGGCGATAGCGGGGAGCAAGACGCCCGTCCAGGGAACCGCCACCGGTATTCAAATCACGAAAGGGTTGGCTGAGATCGTTTTCCAGCGCGCGCAAGCCGTTGCCGCGAGCGGGCAGGGTGGCGGTAATGTTGGTGTCCTCAGGGCTTGCGCTCACGTTCCAGTCAAAAATCCTCCGGGATTCTTTGTTATCCGCCGCGTGCAAATTGCAGAAACCCCATCCGGCAAAGCCCAAAAGTAACCAGGCCGCCAGGGAAACATACCTGCGAAAACTAGGAACACTCCTACTCATCAGATTAATATCCTACGGGAATGGACCACTCTCGTCAAAGCTATGTTCAAAGGAAATTCTGGCTCCTCAGGGTGCCGATATCAGGCGGTAAAAGCGCGGGGGGGATGAGGTGTGGAAAAGTTCCACCGGCACATTGGTCAGGAACAACGCCTGAACGGGCACCCAATCGACCAGGTTGCTGGCAGATTCCAGCGCGTAGGCACCGAACTCCCCGTTCACCACCAACCTCGCGACGTCGGGAGTGATCAGCGAAATCAGGTCGAATTTGGGTTCTTCGGGGAGCCGGACCGCCAGGGTCGCGTTGGAACTGAGGGCCGTGCCTGCCACATTGCTGACGAGGACGGAGTAATCACCGGCATCCGAAGGTTGCGCGCCAGCCTTCAAGTAGGTCCTGTTGGTGGCCCCGGGGATCCCGGCGTTGTTGAACCGCCATTCGTAAGCCATCGGCAGGGTTCCTGACGTCATGACGGCGAAGGCGGCGTCCTGTCCCCGGATGAGGCTCTGGCTCTGCGGATGGGCCGTAATGGTGGGCGGCACGTTGACGGTCAACCGGGCCACCAGGCTGGTGACCGTGGTGACGGAATTCGAAACCACAATCGCATAATCACCCGCGTCTGCCGCCTGGGCATTGGCCTGGGTGAGGCTCAAGCCGGTTGCGCCCGCGAGGCTCTCCCCGTTGAACTGCCATTGGTAGGCGCGCGGGTAACTGCCGGACGCGCGGGCGGAAAACGCTGCCGTGCCGCCCTGAAGCACCGTTACGGCTTGCGGTTGGGCGATGATCACGGGCGCGAGGCGCTGCGAAAGGAACGAGAGCACGTCGGCCATGTACGCGTTCCGCCGGTCGGCCAGGGTGATCGTCTCAAAAGGAAAACCGAAATAAACGACGCGGCCGCCGTCATTTGAGCCATCATAACGGATGGCTGCCCCGCCGCCGCTAACCCCGGAATAGGTAAGAGTAATCGCCGCGCCCAACCCGATGGGGGTGAGTACGTCGGCCGTTTGCACCCAGTAGTTGCCGCCGGAACCGTTATCGATGTTGCCGCCGGGGTTCCCGGCGAAGATGGACCCGGTCACGGGGCTAAAGGCGTAACTGCCCGCATTGGTATGGGCATCAATGGCCAGATTCGCGTGAAGTTGGTTGTTGAAGAAGGCGCGATCCGCCGCGGAAGGGCCGGTGGTGCGATCCAGGTTGAAGGCGATTTTTGCGCCAGATACGAAGAGGCTGCCGCCGTTCGCCAGGAAGGCCGTGATCAGGCTTTGCTCTAGCGCGCCAAACGTATTGGTTTGGGCCTGCCCGGCCGACCAGATCACGACGTCGTAGTTGGTCAGTTTCACCATGCCGTTGATCACCGCCTGGCGCACGCAGGCATCAAACGGGAACCCGGCGGCGCTGATGGACTTGCCGTGCGGCACCGTGTAATCGAAGGCGTTCACCCGGCGTGGCCAGACCCGTTCAATTGCACCGCTCGCGGAGGGCGGCTGATAAGCCTGACGCCCGGTATTTTGGCGCAGGTTTGTGGTGCGGTCAAAACGGTCATTGGCATTGACTACGAGCACTTTGAAAGCATCGGTCTCCGCCCGGGGCCGGCTGCCCACCACCTCGGAAGGCATGGACTCACCCCCGCCGTTGCAACCGGCGACCCGAAAGTAATAGTCCACTCCCGGGGTCAGTCCGGAAATGGTCCGGGCAAAAGCGTAACCGACCTCGACCGGGTTTCCAAAACCGTAGCCGTTGGTGGACTGGTAAATGATGTAGTTGGTGGCCGCGTGGCTGCCACCGGTGCTGGCGGAGGGCAGCCAGGACAGGGTTACGCTGCCACTCTCGCTGCTGACGGCCCGAACGCTTGCCGGTGGCTCAGGCAGAAAGATCAAGGGCGGCCGGTTGTTGACGTCGTATTGGTTCATGAACTTGATCACCGCGTGCATGGCCGCTTTGCCAACCGCCGCCCGGGCCTTGGAATCCCGCATCAGCATCGCGTCGCTCGCGTTGTCGTGAAACGCCACTTCGATGATGGTGGCCGCCATTTCGTAACCAAAATAGCTGCCGTCGATTTCCGAATACCCGCCCGAGTAGGTGACGGTGGTGCGGTTGTTCCAGGCCACCTCCAGGGGCGGCGTCCCCAGGGATACCAGGTCATCGTTGACTTCTTTGCCGGCAATCTGTGCCAACTGCGATTGAAGCGGAGTGGGATCGCTGGTGATCAGCGCCAGCGTGCCGCGTCCGCCGCCGGCGTTCGAATGAAAGCTGATATGAATCCGGGAGTTGGTCGTCCCCGCCTCGTGGCGGTTCATCTCAGCCGACATCTTGGATGGTGTGGACCAGCTATCGCCTTCATCAGACCCCGAGCCATCGTATAGCGAGGCGCTCTGGCCCTGGCCGAGGCCGTTCTTCACCCAGTAGCGGCAGCTCTCATCCTCGCGCGGGTAACCGGAACCGCCGCCGCCGTTATCCGTCGAGCCCATCCCGTTGCCGAACCGAATGGCGTCGGCAAACACGTAGGTGCCATTGGTGGTGCCTCGCAGGTTGCTGACGACCACCGAGCCCACCGCGGCGTTGGCGCCCGCGTTGAAATAATACTCTCCCAGGTAAACCCAGCCGTTCCCCACCATATGGTGGGGAATTCGCACCTGGGATTCGCCCCCGGTATGGCGCACGCGATAGAGTTGATCGCCGCGATCGGAGCCGTGCCTGACCCAGGTATACACTGGATAATAGCCGGTTGCGGGAAGGTTGGGGGTGTAAGTCGCCAGGGCGTTTTCCACCGCACCGAGCGCGGCATAGCGGTAGGGAACCGCATCCCCCGCTTTGCCGTAGAAGATCGTGGAGGAACTGTCATACCAGGTGCCGGTGAAGACGGCTGCCGGGTCCATGTTGTCGATCACCACCTCGTTGGTTTGCTGGCCCAGCGGGCGGAACGGGATCACCACCGCGCCGGCGTTAAAGCAGTAGGCGGCAAAGAAGTTGAGCTGGTCAATATTGCCGTAATCTTCGTTCATTTCATTGCCGACACCCCGGAGCAGGCGCCAGGGCGGGGAGAACGCTGGATCGTAAGTCCAGCCGTGTCCACCGTTCATGAACACAAGCCTGCCCGCGAGCGCCCCGAGGGGTTGGCGGGTGGCGGGCGTGATGACGCCGAAGGTGGTTTTGGCCGGAGGCGCCTCATCAGTCGGCGCGCCTGGCTGGGCGGGTTCGGCCCAGTCGGGCGGGGAGGGGGGCGGAACATCATCATCGGGCGCCAGGCGATCGGGACTGGCAACCGCAGGGAGAACAACGAGCAGAACGAGGAATAAAACCGGAGTTTTCATTAAATCTTATGACCAGCCAAGATCGTGCCCGAAAAGCGCTTCCATCACAAGTTGGAAGGTTGGAAAGAATCTCCGAAATTACCAATGCGGCTCGCCGAAATTACCAAGACGGATGGGGACGGGGCTGTCACGATGGATACGCAAATGACACCCCTTCGTTTTGGTGAACCTGATTTTTTGCCGGCGGCCCCGAGAGCGGTTGCGGCAGGCATGGGAACGAATGGCCCGAGGTGTGTTTGGCGACTCTGGATGCCGCCTGTGGCCAGGCGGCAGACCGCGCCAATCCAACAAACCGTCTAAATCAAAAATATGTGTATGAAGCCTTACAAACCGTTCGCTGCCGCTGACCCCCATGGCAGATGTGCCAAACCCCGTCTCCTCCGGCCTTGCCAGGCGTGGTTGGCGGCGTTCCGTCCGATTCTGGCGGCGGGTTGCCTGTTGACCGCCGTGGATGCGCCCGCTGACACGAATTTTTGGGCGGGTCTCGGCGCCGACCTTAACTGGTCCACCGCCGGCAACTGGACCAACGGCGCACCCACCGCCGCGAGCGATACCTTTTTCGGCGCCGACGGAGTGGTGGGTGATACCGCCACGATCAACAACATCGTGAGCGCCAACCTGACCGTGCGATCGTTGAACTACCTGCACCAAAACCTGGGTAACACGCTCATTCACAACACCCAGATTGCGGATGGTGCCACGCTGACCGTGTCTGACGCCCTGAGCACCACCAACATGTTTTTCGTTGGGACGGGCACGAACACCACGAGCGGCACCACGACGACGACCACCATTTCTGGCATGGGCGGCATTCTGTCGGTCAACGCGCCGACCGGTTGCATAGTGGTGCGCAACGGCGGCCTGACCATGTACGGCGGGGCGGCGAGGCTGGACATGTCCAGCCTGGGCACGTTTACGACCAGCGTGAAACAGATGTTGCTGGCGGGCGACGGCACCAATGCCGAAGTGGGAGGGGCGGGGACGGGCAATCGCTACAAAGATCGTGCTTCCTGCTATGTGCTGATGGCGCAGACCAACATCCTGACGCTGTCTGCCACGAGCGTTCCCGGCCTGATTTTTGCCAACGGGATTGGCAACGGCGCCCCCGGCAGCACCCTGAAACTGGGATTTACCAACGCCATTTTCAGTGATGGCGGCATGCTGCTGGGCGGTCCGAAGTCCGGGGTGAGCCTGGTGGATTTCAATGTGGCGGGTTCTGCCGCGTATTTCCGGAACACGGCGGGCACGGGCCCGCAGAATTACTGGGGCATCGGCGATCCTGTGGCCGGCTACGGGCAAGGGGGCATGAGTTGCACTTTGGATTTCACCCAAGGCACTGTGGATGCCTGGGTAAATCAGGTGGTGGTGGGGCGTTCTTATCGTGAGGCGAGAAAGATCCAGACCAGTTCCGGGACGCTCAAAATGGCTGCCGGCAAGCTGGTCGCCAACTCCATGCTGATCGGCTACGACTACGTGGACTACCGCGCCGGCATCAAAGGCACGGTTGAAATCAGCGGCACCGCCGAACTGGTGGTGAGCAACGCCATGACGCTCGGCCGCTTTCGCAATGCGGACATCACCAACGGCTTCAGCCTGGCGAAACTGGACATCAGGGACGGTGGCTCGGTCAAAGTGTATGGGGGACTTACGTCCAGCTTCACCGACCCGAACAACTGCGACAGCGAGCTCAGCGTGGTTTCAGGCAGCCTGCAGGTGAAGGGCGCCGTGGGGCCGTTCTTCAGTGTTGATCTCAACAACAGCACTTTGACTTTGGATATCAGCACGGCGTTGTCACCCACGACGGCGCTCTGCAATGTGACAAATCTTACTACTGCCAGCCCCATTACGTTGAACCTGGCGGGCGTGATTCCTTCGGTGGGCCAGTTCCCCTTGATCCGGTATGCCACACTCGTTTCCGGAGCGGCGGGCGACGACATCACGGGCTTCACCCTGCCGCCCTACGTCAAGGGGTACCTCTCCAACAACGTTGCCAATTCCTCCATCGACCTGGTGGTGACCAACGTGGCGGACAGCAATCTCCAAATCACCCAGAGCAGTCTCGCGGGCGGCACCATCCAGTTCGGCGGCACGTGCGAGTGGACCAATGCGTCGTATCGGGTCATCGCGACAACGAACGCGGCCAACAGCGCGAGTTGGGTCACAGTGGGCCGGGGCGCCTTCACCGGCGGCGTCTTCTCCTACGCCGACAGCAGCCCGACGAATTATCCGCAGCGGTTCTTCCGGTTGGTCACACCGTAAGCAGGGTGTGGTTTTGCGGCTGTGCGCCACCTGAACCCGGCGGCGCACAGCCCCCTCAAACAGGAGGCAAAGGGGTTCACCCGTTTTCTTGGGTGCCTGCCGCAAAAGCCCCCGCCTTTTCGTTCTTCCCGGTGCCTCATGGCGGTTCATCGCGCCATCTTCCCCCATTGTCTGGTGCGGAGCAGCTCCCTCTGTCTCAACCTTTTGCTTCTATACCCGCGGCATTAACGGTAACTTTTTCTCCAAGATGCCTCAGTAAATGGTATGAGCGAGACTTCCGTTACCAATCCGTGTCCCAGGTGTGGTGGGGCCATCCCCGCTGAGGCGCCGCAAGGACTTTGTCCCAAATGCCTTCTGCGACAGGCGACGTTTTCCACTGAAGATGGCGGCCCCGCGCCGGCCAAGCCGGTGCCGCCCGGGCGGCCCGAGTTGGTGGCGGCTTTCCCCCACCTGGAAGTGCTGGAACTCGTAGGGCAGGGTGGCATGGGGTTCGTGTTTAAAGCGCGCCAGCCAAAGATCGACCGGTTCGTGGCGCTGAAAATTCTGCCGCAATCGCTGGCTGCCGACCCCGCCTTCGCCGAGCGTTTCACCCGGGAAGGCCGGGTGCTCGCGCGGCTCAGCCACCCAAACATTGTTGCCATCCATGATTTTGGGGAGTCCAACGGTTTCTTCTACCTGCTCATGGAGTTTGTGGATGGGGTAAACCTGCGCCAGGCAATGCGGGTCGGGCGTTTTACCCCCGCCCAGGCGTTGGCCATTGTTCCCAGCATCTGCGAGGCCCTGCAATTCGCCCATCATGAAGGCATTCTCCACCGGGACATCAAGCCTGAGAACATCCTGCTCGACGCGAAGGGGCGCGTGAAAATTGCCGATTTCGGCATTGCCAAAATCGTGGGCGCGGAAGGCGGCGCCACCAGGCCCGCAGTGTCAGGCCCCGGCGCTTCGCTGACGGAAACCGGCAATGTGCTGGGCACACTTCACTACATGGCCCCGGAACAGCTTGAGCATCCTCAGGATGTGGACCAGCGGGCCGACATCTACTCTCTGGGTGTCGTGTTCTACGAGATGCTTACGGGTGAATTACCCCTCGGACGCTTTGCGCCGCCCTCGCACAAGACGCCGGTGGACCCGCGGGTGGATGAGGTGGTGCTGCGCGCATTGGAGAAAGAAAGGGAACACCGCACGCAAACGGCCGGGGAGGTCAAAACACAGGTGGAGACCATCTCCGCCTCGCCAGGTTCCTATGTTTCGATGCCCTTCGAACGGCAACCCCTGGCCGGCGCAACCAAGTGCCAGACGTTCTGCTACCTCTCCACCCCAGACCATCTGCGCACCTGGTACGGACGCATAGTTTATCTCTACACCGATCAAGGCGAGTTGCACCTGGATTCCTCGCGCCTGAAGTTTCGCGGCAGTTTTGAAAAGCTTGAGATTCCGCTGGAGACAATTCGAGCCTTGTCCCTGGGCTCCTATTCACGCCTGGCCAAGCCCCTGCGGCTTGATTACGTGAGCGTGACTTTTGCGGAAGGAGGCAAAGAGAGGGTCTTATTGTTGACGCCGGGGGCCGGATGGTGGTCTCCCACCTGGTCCACCAATCGCGCGGTAGCCGAATTCCTGGAGACACTTCGTGAGGCCGTCACCGCGCGAACCGGTGTTCCGCCGGCTGGCGCTGGACCTGCCCCAGGCCCATATTTCCCGGCCGCGCTGGCTGAGGTGTTCAAGGCGGTTTTGCTGCCGGCGGTGGCGCCGGGGATGATCGCCGCCGCTTTGTGGGCGCTTTGGCTTTCGAAACGCGCGCGGCCGGAGGTGACCCCGAGTTCGAGTCTGGCCTGGATGCTGCTGGTCGCCTCCAGCGTCTTGCTCGCCTTCGGGTGGCTGGCCGTGGCCTCGCGACGAGCTCAAAGGCTCAAGGATCAGGCTCGTAAAAGCATCCCCGAGACTCCCTCAACCACCGCCCCTGGTGCCCGGCAGACATCCTCATCAGGAATGCGTTCGGCATGCTTTCTTTCCTATCCGGAACGTATGCGCCATTGCTTTCCCAGTGCGTCAGCCCAGGTTTTTATTTGCCGTGGCGAACTGCGCCTTGAACCGGAAAGTCTCATCTTTGTCACGCCGTGGCAGACGCGGCTGGAAATTCAACTGGCGGATTTGGAACATCTGAGCGTGGGACAATTCCAAATGTGGACCACGCCCTGGGTGATGAAGTATGCGCGCGTGAATTTTCTCTCCGTTGGATACGAGTCTAAGGGACGGCAGGAGACCGTGCTGCTTAGTCCGGCGGGTGCCGGGACCGCTTCGGCGGCGGACATCAACGTCCAGGTTTCCGTGTGGCAAGAGGCCATTCGGAACGCAGTCCTGGCCCGGACCGGCTCGCCCCCTGCCGTGTTGGACCCGAAGAATCTGCTTTTCAGCGCTGAACCGGCGTGGAACCGAAAAGGCATTCCATTATTTCTCGCTGCCACCGCCCTGAGCGTCCTCCTTGTCTGGCAGCATACGTCCGGGGAGGGACCCCGATCCCAGGCGCTCCGCATTGGACTGCCGTTGTTACTGGGGTTGCTGCTGGGAACCCTGGGCTGGTTTGTGGCGGGGTTTATGAAAGCGGATTCCGCGATCCGTCGCGGGGATATTGACGCTGTTACCAGCGATGAACCGCCGGAAATCCGCGGCAGCGGCAAAGGAGGCAGTTGAGTTCCGACCAATACCACGCCAGCCCTGGCGGGGCCTTCGTGACGACGCAATGGACGCGAGTGGTGGACGCGCAAGGCCATTCTCCGGAAGCGCGCGCCGCTTTGAGCGAATTGTGCGAGGCCTATTACGGGCCGGTCCTGGCATACATCAGGCACCAGGTGAGAGCTGAGGAAGAGGCCCGGGACCTGGCCCAGGAGTTCTTCGCCGGCCTGCTGGCCAAGGGCGGGCTGGCCGGCGCCGACCCGCGGCGCGGGCGCTTCCGAGCCTATCTGTCCGGCGCGGTGAAACATTTCCTGGCCGATATGCGTGACCGGTCCCGTCGGCTCAAACGCGGTGGGGGTTGCGCCACCGAGCCGCTGGAACCCGGCACCGATACCTCACCCGGTGCCCTTCCTGAGGACCCGCAAGCGCCCAACCCGGAACACGAATTTGACCGCAAATGGGCGCTCACGGTCCTGGCTCGGGCCCTGGGCACCCTGGCCAGCGAACATGCGGACAACGGCAAAGCCGAACAGTTCGAGGCGCTCAAACCCTGGCTCACCGGCGACTTGGAGGGTGCTTCCCAAACCCAGGCCGCCGCGCGCCTGCGGCTCAATGACGGCGCGGTAAAAGTCGCCATCCACCGCCTCCGCCGACGGTTTCGTGAGGCCATCAAAACCGAAATCAGCCAGACGCTCAGCGCCCCTGAGTCTGTGGATGAAGAACTGCGGGCGCTGATCGCGGCTCTGGGATGAGGCCTGCGGCGCGTGGGCGGGGTATCGCAGTGGCGCCTCGCGGAGTGCGATCTGAAATGCCGGCCGCTTTGCACCGCGGCTTGAGAATCTACCGGGTCGCCGATGCGCCCTTGGCGATACCCGGGTGGGTTTCCCGTCCCTTTGACAGATTGACACATCTGGACGCACTTTGAGGATTGACGTAGCTCAGGGCAGCCGCAAAGAATGGCCCCATGAACGATTCTTCCCCTATCCCTTCTTCGCGCCGCGAGTTTCTCATCAACACCGGGCGGTTGGCTGCCGTCTCCGCCCTTTCGGGTTTGGTCTTGCCGCAGGTGCATGCGGCGGGATCGGACCTCATTCAGGTGGCGCTCATCGGTTGCGGGGGACGAGGCACCGGCGCGGCGGGCAACGCGCTGGCAACCAAGGGCGGTCCCATCAAACTGGTCGCCATGGCCGATGTTTTTGCGGACAAGCTGAATCGCAGCCATGAAGCATTGAAGCGTGAGGCGGGCGACAAAGTGGAGGTTCCGCAAGAGCGGCGATTCCTCGGTTTTGATGCCTGCAAGCAAGCCATGGATTGCTTGCGCCCGGGGGATATCGCCATTTTCGCGACGCCGCCCGCGTTCCGGTGGGCGCATTTTGCCTACGCCATCGACAAGGGGCTGAACGTGTTCATGGAAAAACCCGTGACCGTGGACGGGCCGACCACCAGGAAGATGCTGGCCTTGGCGGAGGCCTCCGAAAAGAAGAACTTGAAAGTGGGCGTGGGCTTGATGGTAAGGCACTGCAAGGCGCGGCAGGAACTACTCAAGCGTGTGCAAGATGGGCAGATCGGCGACATCATGTTGTTGCGAGGGTATCGGCTGGGCAGCCAGGCGGCGCTGGCAGCTCCGCGCCCGCCCGAGTTGAGCGAACTTTTGTACCAGGTGCGCCGGTTTCACAGCTTCCTCTGGGCCAGTGGCGGTCTTTTTAGCGATTATAATATCCACCAGATTGACGAATGCAGTTGGATGAAAGGTGCTTGGCCGATCAAAGCCCACGCCACCGGCGGACGCCATTTTCGCGGCAATTCGCTTGATCAAAACTTCGACAACTATTCAGTCGAGTATGTTTATCCAGACGGCACGCGCTTCTTTTTCATTGGGCGGCATCAATCCGGCTGTCACGATGAGTTCGCCAGCTATGCGCACGGAACGAAGGGTTCCGCTATTATTTCCACCTCGGTGCATACACCGGGCAAGTGCCGCATCTTTAAAGGGCAAAACATCACCCGGGCCGATATGACCTGGGCATTCCCGCAGCCGGAGCCCAATCCCTATCAGTTGGAGTGGGACGACTTGGTGGCCGCGATCCGCGCCGATGAACCTTATAACGAAGTGAAGCGCGGGGCGATGGCCAGCCTG
>JBBQYD010000149.1:0-10665 GCA_038209025.1 Verrucomicrobiota bacterium
CTTACCGCGATGCCGACGTTGCGCTCGCGTCCGGCGCTGGTTGAATTGACGGTGGTGTCGAATTTCGTGGAGGTGTTCCTGGCCAAAGAGGGTCATGGGGGCGTGGTGGGAATCAATTACCTGGAGAAGATTCAATTACCGACGCTGGCCTCCATGTATGGAGCCTTGCTCGCGGGGGTGGATTATATCCTGATGGGGGCGGGCATCCCACGGACAATTCCCGGAGCATTGGACCAGCTTGCGCAAGGTGCGCCCGCTTCTTTGCGCGTGGATGTGCATGGCGCGCTCCCAGGCGAGACGTTCTCCACGACGTTTGAGCCCGAGAATTTTTGCGGCGGGCTCCCGCCGCAGTTGAAGCGCCCGCAGTTTCTGGGGATTGTTTCGTCGGCCACGCTCGCGATGACCCTGGCCAAGAAAGCCAACGGGCGCGTGGATGGCTTCATCGTGGAAGGACCGACAGCAGGCGGGCACAACGCGCCACCGCGCGGCCCGCTGCAACTGACGCCCGCCGGCGAGCCGCTGTATGGCGAGCGCGACGTTCCGGAGTTGGAAAAGATTCGGGCGCTGCAGTTGCCGTTCTGGCTGGCTGGCGGTTATGGCACGCCGGGGAAGCTGGCGGAGGCGCTGGCGGTCGGGGCGGCGGGCATCCAGGTGGGAACACCGTTTGCGTTTTGTGAAGAATCCGGGCTTGAGGCCGGCCTGAAGCAGCGGGTCTTGCAGCTTGCGTCGCAGGGGAAGATCTCGGTCTTTACGGACCCGCTCGCTTCGCCGACGGGCTTTCCTTTCAAAGTTGCCCAAGTGGCCCAAACGATGTCCGACGCGCTCGAATACGGACGGCGCGACCGGGTGTGCGATCTCGGTTACCTGCGCCATTTATTCCGGCGGGCCGATGGCAGCGTGGGCTACCGCTGTCCAGCGGAGCCGGTGGAGGATTTTGTGCGCAAGGGGGGAACCGTGGAACAGACGGTGGGGCGCAAATGTGTTTGCAACGGTTTGCCTTCGACCGTCGGGCTCGAGCAAGTTCGCGATGATGGGAGGTCGGAGTTGCCGCTGGTGACCGCCGGAGATGACCTGGTGCGGCTGGCGGAGTTTTTGCCCCCCGGAGCGGATTCATATTCTGCCGCCCACGTGATTCAAAGGCTCATGGCGGAGCCGGCGAAGAGCCCCGAGGCCCCGAGTCCAGCGCGGGCAGACGCCTGTGCGGCTGGAGCCTAGCGGGGTGGGAGTTCACCAGCGCCGGGAGGGGATTACGCCGGCGAGCGGGGGGACGGGCATCATGTGCCCTTGAGCGGCAGCAGCCACACCAGCAGCAGGGTTTCCAAGAGCCCGGCGAATGACATGCTGAAAGCCAGGATGGTCCAGGTGCGCAGGGTTTCGCGCTCGTTGAAGCCGCTGAGCCGGCCGATGACCCAAAACCCGCTATCGTTCATCCAGGAAATTCCCAGCGCGCCATAACCGATGGCCAGAAACAGGTACATGGGGTGGTAAGGGAGAGCGCCGCCCTGCACCATGCCGGCCATCATGGCGGCGGTGGTGAGCATGGAGACGGTGGCGGAGCCTTGGGAGAATTTCAGGACTACCGCGATGCACCAGGCGAGCAGGATCAAGTTTACCTGGCCACCGCCCATGGTTTGCTTGATGGCTTCACCCACCCCCGCGTGCTTTAACATCAGGCCAAAAGCACCGCCCGCGCTGGTGATAAGAATGATGACCCCGGCGGTTTCCAGCGCCTTGCCCAGCAGGGTGCCGAGGGCCGCGGTGGAGAGGCGCCGATAGCGCACCACGAGCCGCATGGCCAGCAATGTGCCGATGACCAGCGCGACGTTTCGGTTTCCCAGGAACTCCAGCAGCGCGGTAAGGGGCCCCAGGCGGCGTTCGCGGTCGAAGGCGACCAGAAACGAGGCGCTGGAGATGAGCACGATGGGCATCAGCACCGGCAGCAGAGCGGCGGTGAGGCCTGGCAGTTCGTGCTCGGGTTTGGCGGCGATGTTCCGTAAATCCTCCAAGGGCAGATCCCGCGTTTCGCGGATCGGAATGTCGCAACGGCGGTTCAGAAATTTGGCGACCTGCCAGCCGAATAGCACCACGGGAATGGAGGCGAGCGTGCCGACAATGATGGACCAACCGAGGTCGAGTTTGAGTATTTCGACCATCGCGAGCGGTCCCGGATGAGGCGCGACAAGCGAATGGGTTGCGGCGCCGGCGCAGCAAATGGCGAGGATGTACAGGACGTAATCGCGCCCGGTGCGGAGGCGCATCGCGCGGGCGATGGGCACGAGCAGCATGAACAGGGTGTCAAAGAAGATGGGCAATCCCAGCGGGAACCCGCCTGCGACGAGGGCCGCCCCGGCCCGGCGTTCTCCAAAGAGGGCGAGGCAACGGCGCACGATTTTATCGGCCGCGCCGCTTTCCATGACGCAGACGCCGATGAGCGAGGCCAGCGCGATGACCACGCCCACCCGCCCGCAGACCGCCCCAAGTTCGGTGGTGGCGATCTCGACGGCCTGTATCCAGTGGCTTTTCTCAGGCTCCCCAGGCAGGGTCCCGACCGGGGCCAGGACCCCTGCCAGGACGGAGACCGCAATGAGGGCGAGAAACGGATGGACCCGCAGGCGCGCGATGAGAAAGATAATGACCGTCACGCAAATGGCCAGAATGGCAAAAGGCCACCAAGTGTTGGCGTCCGACACGGCAAGCATCGAGTTAATGGGCACAGTGTTGCGCCGACTTTATACGGGAGATGGATCGGAAGAAACAGGAAAGTTGGACGAGGGGGGAATGCCTTCCGTCATGTTCTGAAGTTTGTCCTGAGATTTCCTCTTTAATGCCCGTGGTAATAAGTTGTGGTGGGTGTGACCGCGTGCAATTCCGCAAATGTATCCAGCTTGAGCAGCGCGGCCTGGCAATGCGGACTGGCCGGACCGTCCGCGCCGCCTGGGCCCGAGGTTGAGCTAACCGAAAAGCAGTGACTTTCGGGCTGGAGGTTCGCATATTACGTCAGCATGGAACGGACCGATGCGGAATTGATCAAGGCCGTGTTAGACGGCGATTCCGCGAGTTTCGAACCGCTGATTCAGAAGTATTCGCCCCGGGTTTTTGCGGCGGCGCGGCGCTACGCCCGCCGGGAAAGCGAGGTGGACGACATCGCCCAGGAGGTGTGGATTAAAGCCTTTCAAAAGTTGGGCAGCTTCCGTGGGGAAGCGCCGTTCGAGCATTGGCTGATGCGCCTGGCCGTGCGGATTTGCTACGATTTTCTCCGGGAGCACCAGCGTAATCGTGAGAACAGTTTCAGCGAATTAAGCCAGGAAGAGGGGGATTGGCTGGATCGCCACGCCGCGGCGCCCGAGAGCGCCAGCGAGTCCGCGGAGGCGGCGCGCACGCTGGTGCGCCGGTTGATGGAGCAACTCTCGCCCCCGGCGCGGCTCATCATCACTCTCCTGGAATTGGAGGAAAAATCAGTCAAAGAAATCGCTCGTTTAACGGGGTGGTCCGTGCCCCTGGTAAAGGTGCGCGCCTTCCGGGCGCGCGCGGAAATGCGCAAACAGTTGGCGCAGCTCGAAAAAAGAAAGTATCTGTAACCCGGGCGGCGAGGCGGGCGTCTAAAATTCTTGGTTGGATATGGATTTAAATAACCTGCAAAAAAAGCTTTTGGCGGCGGCGCGGGCGGATTCGCCCAGTGACCGCGTGCCCTACGCATTTGAAAAGCGCGTGATGGCTCGGCTCGGGAGATCTCCCGTGCGGGACTTGGGGGCGCTTTGGGCGCAGGCTTTGTGGCGGGCCACCGCGCCTTGCGCGGCCATCATGCTGTTGCTGGGGGCCTGGGCTGTTTTTGCGCCCGATCCGCAGGTTGGCAGCACCGATTTTTCTGAGGATTTCGAGAACACCGTGCTCGCTGCCGTAGTTCAGGATTCCGGGTCGGATTACGTCTGGTGAATGCCTGGAAAATCATTCTGGCCACGATGGTTATCTTTGGAACCGGGGTGATCACCGGGGGATTGTTGGTGCGTAATTCTCATCGCATGTGGTCTCGGCCGATCTGGCAGGCGCCTCAGCAACCCCGTCCGGTTACACCTGCGGCCACCGGCAGTCTCGGCGGTTCCCGCCTGGAGTTTCTCCGCCGTGCTGAGCGGGATCTGCGGCTGACCCCGGACCAGCGTCAGCAGGTGGACGAGATTTTGCGGGGGAGCCAGGAGCGCATCAAGAAAACCATGGAAGGTGTGACCCCGAAAATTCGTGACGAAGTCCAGCGTGCCAGCGAGGAATTTCGGGCGGTGCTCACCCCGCCGCAGCGGGAGCGCATGGATGAGTTGCTGAAACAGCAGCGGGCGCGGGATCAGAGGCGTTCCGGCTCCGCAGGCCACCGTGAAAAATCGGGTGAAGGGCAGGCGGGGAAGGCAGCGCGCGAACCTCAACACTGACCCGCCTCTCCGCGACCAAAGGCAGCACCGCGGCTTCCTGTCCCTGTCGTAACCCTCCTACCCCGAGGCTCCTGCAATGACCCCAAATGAGAATTGCTGTCCAGGAGGCGGATGGATTGGCAAAAGCATCTTCCTGGCTTATGATAGCGCGGATCGTGCAACCCAATAACCAAAGCACCGGGTTCGGGCCCGCTCATTTCATCAATCGGGAGTTGAGCTGGCTCGAGTTTAACCACCGGGTCCTGGAGGAAGCGCTCGACAACCAGAACCCGTTGCTTGAGCGGCTGAAGTTTTTTTGCATTGCCAGTTCGAATCTGGACGAGTTCTTCGAGGTGCGGGTGGCGGGCATCAAGCAGCAGATCGAGAGCGATGTGGTGGAACGTTCGATTGACGGGCTCACTGCGTCGGAGACCTTTCGGGCCATCGTGAAGCGGGTTCGGGTGATGGTGGACGAAATGTACCGCTGCTGGCGGGAGGAGTTGGCGCCGTCCCTGGGCAGGAATGGAATGCGCATCATCGGGACCACATCGGAACTGGACCAAAGCGACCGCGATTGGCTGGACAATTATTACCGCACCCAGGTGCATCCGGTCCTCACCCCCCTGGCCATTGATCCCGCGCATCCATTTCCGCAGTTGCTTAACAAATCTCTCAATTTGATCGTGCACCTGGAGATGGCCAGGGAGGGCGAAACGCTCAAGCATCTGGCGGTGGTGCAAATCCCGCGCATCTTGCCGCGCCTGGTGAAGCTTCCCCGGAAGGATGGCCGGATGGACTATGTCTATCTGGGGAAACTGATAGGCAGCCATTTGACCGAGCTGTTCCCCGGCACCCGGGTTCTGGGTTGCTGGCCCTTCCGCGTCACCCGCAACAGCGAGCTGTATATTGACGAGGAGGAGACGGCCAACTTGCTTAAAGCGGTGGAGAACGAGCTGCATAACCGCCGCAAAGGGGATGCCGTGCGGTTGGAGGTGGAAGCGGACTGCCCGCTGCCAATGCAGGAAGTGCTGCTAAAGACCCTCCGGTTGGGTGAGGATGACCTCTACCTGATTCATGGGCCGCTGAATCCCACGCGGTTGATGGCCCTGTATGAGGGGGACCATTCCCCGGAACTTCGGGACCGGCCGTTTGTGGCTCCGGAAGCACCCGCCGCCGCTGATTCTCCGGACCTCTTTGCCGCCATCCGTCAGCGCGATATTCTGCTGCACCACCCCTACGAGAATTTCAGCACGGTTGTCCGTTTCCTGGAGCAGGCGGCGTCCGACCCGGACGTCCTCGCCATCAAGCAGACCCTGTACCGCACGGGTGGTGATGTGCGCATCATTGGCGCGCTCGAAAACGCGGTCAAGAACGGCAAGCAGGTAACCGCAGTGGTGGAATTGCGGGCGCGGTTTGACGAGGCAAACAACATTCAGTGGGCGCGGCGCCTGGAGGAAAGCGGCGTGCATGTGGTCTATGGCCTGGTGGGCTACAAGATTCACGCGAAAAGCTGCCTGGTGGCGCGGCGGGAAGGCCACCAAATCCGCCGGTATGTCCATCTATCGACCGGCAATTACAACCCCACCACCGCGCGCTCTTACACCGATCTGGGGCTGCTGACCTGCCGGCCGGAACTCGGGGAGGACGTCACCAATCTCTTCAATTTACTGACGGGCATCTGCCGGTTTCAACCGCTGCAAAAGCTCATTGTGGCCCCATTCGAATTGCACGAGCGGCTGCTGAAGTTGATCGAAAACGAGGCGGATAATGCCCGCCGCGGTTTGCCGGCGAAAATCATCGCGCGGATCAACTCACTGGCGGAACCCGGAATCATCGAGGCCCTCTACCGAGCCTCTCAAGCCGGAGTGAAGATCGACCTGGTGGTGCGCGGGACTTGCTCGCTCCGCCCCGGCGTGCCGGGCATTAGTGAGAACATCAAGGTGCGCAGCATTGTGGACCGCTTTTTAGAGCATTGCCGCATTTACTACTTTGAGAATGCCTGCCAGCCAGCGGTTTATCTGGCCAGCGCCGACTGGCTGCCCCGGAATATGTTCCGGCGGATTGAACTGGCGCTGCCGGTGGAGGATGGGAATCTCCGGGAGCGGATCATTCGGGAGATGTTGACCACCACCCTGTCAGATAACACAAAAGCCCGATTTCTTGAACCCGATGGGACTTACCGTAGAACCAGACCGGGAACCGGCATCCGACCCAGGCGCAGCCAGGCCGAGTTCATTGCGCTGGTGAGTCAGGGAGACATTGAAGAGCCGGGAGCTTCCAGCCGGAAACGCCGCATCACGATCAAGCTGGCTAAATCGCCGTTCGCTTCCCGGAAAACCAAGCGGCCATAATCGCGCGAGATGCTCCGTGCTCAAGCCATGCCGAAATGGATGGCTCATGGCTGCGGTTGACCGCCGGGCGATACCACCCTCAAAGCCGCCGTCTGGCCATCCATGCGCCCAAGCCCAGAACGAGCAAGGTGCAAGCACTGGGTTCAGGCACGGCGACCGTGCCATAAGAACCGACCGAAGAGAAGGTGATCGTGTTGCCCCAGCCTTCTGTGCCGCTGGTCTCCTGCAAACTATCCGGGTAAACCCACCCGGTCCGGACGGACCTCAAGGTCTCAAACAGGAAGCCTTTGTTGGAAACGCTCTCCAAACCGATGGAGGCCCAGGAAAAACTGAAGGTATAGTTTCGCGCGCTTTGATCGTTGGAAGGACTCAGGTTTACCGAGATCGGATCACCGTCCGCGTTCGGCAGGAAAACCCCGCCCGAACCGCCCACCAGTTCATACAGGCGGCCGCCATTCAAATCACAATTCATGGCAATCGCGTAATCGGCCCCGAAGCCAGGCGCGAAGTTGGCCGTGCACCGAAACGAGCCGCTCTCATGCACAAGCGAGATGGAACGGCGGAAGTAATCGGAATTGTCACTTAATTCCGCGGTGCTGTTGTAGCCACCGGCTTTGGAATCGATGTAGATGATGAGCCCGTCCGTAAAAGAACCGGCGCCTTTGGTGTATTTTCCATAGACGGTGGTCGAGTCGTGGGTCAACTCCAGCGAACCGCCGGGCAGCCCCCAGCCGCTATAATCCACATTCCAGAGCGGCCCGTAGTAGGTTTCCGCCTGGCTGGAATGAAGGGCCAGCCCGCAGAGGGACAGGGCGAAACAACCTGAGATACGGAGATTCCATGTCATCATGCGAACTTTTTACGCGGTGACATTGAGGAAGTCAATGAATAATTTTGACTTCAATCGGACGGCCAGGCGATCACCTCCCGCCCGCCTTCGAGCGCCCAACCCTCCTCCACCTCTCAGCTTTGCTTTGGTTACGCGGCTTGTGGCCGCCGCCGAAAACCGTTCTGCGCCCACAAGCGCCACACCATGAACAAGGCTTCCTGGACAATATGGCCGGACATCTTTGAATGACCCTGGAAGCGGTCAGTGAAGATGATGGGCACCTCGGAAATCCTCATCCCCTTGCGCCATAGCCGGTGCGTGACCTCAATTTGGAAGCTGTAGCCGTTGGAGTTGATTTCCTCCAGGCCCACCGATTCCAAGGCGGTGCGGCGAAAACATTTGTAACCACCCGTCGGATCGGTGAAAGGCATCCCGGTGATTATCTTCACGTATTTGGCCGCGCCCTTGCTTAGCATCAGGCGGCTCAAGGGCCAGTTGATGATGCGGATGCCATTGACATAACGGGAGCCCAGGACGGCATCCGCATTGCGGGCCGCCTCGAGAAACATGGGGATGTCGTCCGGGTTATGGGAGAAGTCACCGTCCAGTTCGAAAATAAATTCGTATCCCCGCTGAATGGCCCATTTGAAACCGGCGACGTAGGCGCGGCCGAGGCCGGATTTTTCCTGCCGGTGCAGCACGTGGATAAACGGATGGCGAGCGGCCAGTTCATCGGCGATACGGCCCGTGCCGTCGGGGGAGTTGTCATCCACGACCAGGAGGTCAACGGGGGTGGGCAGGCCGGCAAGACGTTGGGAGAGCGGGGGCAGATTCTCCCGCTCATTATAGGTTGGCACCACCACCAGCGTGTTATTCATGCGAGCCTTGCAGTCAGGCCATAGATAAGCCAGCCGAAACGGGAAAACAAGCCGAATTCGGAGATGTGCTTGGCTGTGGGCGCACTTCACTCGGCGGCCACGCCGCTGGCGCGCAAGGCCATAGTGTCCGGCCTGGCGGCATCGGTGCCCGGAATACCGCACCAAAGCGCCGTTGCGGTTCCCCGGAACACGCGTTCACGCCCCCGGATAAAGCGTCCCGAGCCCGTTCCGGGAATCAAAATGCTTTGGCACAGGCTGGCCGATTGGCCTAGAATGGGGCACGAGTGAAAACGATTCTTGCCGAAGCCGGACGGGTGCCATTCGCCCGGCAGATTGAAGACCTGGTAATGGCCACCCCGGTGGTGGACATCCATACGCACCTGTACGACCCCGCCTTTGAGAACCTGCTGTTGTGGGGCATTGATGATCTGCTCGTTTATCATTACCTGGTCGCCGAGGCGTTTCGCTACCTGGAAATGCCGCCTGATAAATTCTGGAGCCTGGGCAAATCGGAGCAGGCGGACCTTGTCTGGCGCGAATTATTTGTGGCGCATTCGCCCATCTCGGAAGCCTGCCGCGGGGTGTTGACCACGTTGCACGCTTTTGGCCTGGACGTTAAGAAACGAGATTTGCCCGCGATTCGCGAGTGGTTTTGGCAGCAGCGCGGCCCGCAACATGTCTCGCGGTGCATGGAATTGGCCGGGGTCAGCCGCATTTTCATGACGAACTCGCCGTTCGATGATCAGGAGCGCCCGCTCTGGGAGAAGGGCTTCCCGCGGGATGAACGGTTTGCCGCGGCGTTGCGGATTGACCCATTGTTGCTCGCCTGGCCGGAGGCCGCCCGGCAAATCGCCTCATTTGGATACCGGGTGGATCCGGGAATGGGTGGGAGCAGTCTCTCCGAGGTGCGCCGGTTCCTGGCGGATTGGACCGCCAGGTTCCAGGCTCACTATCTCATGGTCTCGCTGCCGCCGGACTTCGCCTACCCGTCCACCCACGTGGCTTGCCGGTTGTTGGATGAGGCAGTCCTGCCTCATTGCCGGGAGCACGGGTTGCCGCTGGCGCTCATGCAGGGCGTAAAGCGCGCGGTGAACCCCGCGCTGCGGCTGGCCGGCGATGGCGTGGGGCTGAGCAACTTGGACACGCTCCAGAACCTGTGCGCGGGATTCCCGGAAGTTAAGTTCATGGCCACGGTGCTGGCCCGGGAAAATCAGCACGAACTGTGCATCCTGGCCCGGAAATTCCGCAATCTGCACATCTTCGGGTGTTGGTGGTTTACCAACGTGCCGCATTTGATCGAGGAAATCACCCGGATGCGTGTGGAACTGCTGGGCCTGAGTTTCACGCCGCAACATTCCGATGCCCGGGTGCTCGATCAGATCATCTATAAGTGGCAGCATTCGCGCCGTGTCATCGCCCGGGTGCTGGCCGATTATTACACTTCCCTGGCCCAAACTGGATGGCAGCCTTCGATCGCGGAAATTGAGCGGGATGTGAAAGGCTTGTTCGGCGGAGAATTCGAACAGTTCTGCAAGAGGGCGTAACTCCTCATTCCCCAATCCCTCTCCAAAGTTCTGGTTCACCTGATTTTCAGCACCAAGCACCGCGAACCGTTGATCGGCCTGGAGATTCGCCCACGTTTGCACGCCTACATCGTTGGCATTTTGAACAACTTGAAATCCCCATCCCTCCAGACCCGCGGCGTGGTGGATCATGTCCACATTCTGTTCCTGTTGGGCAGGACCATTTCGCAGGCCGAGCTGGTTGAGGAGGTGAAAAAGAGTTCATCGAAATGGATGAAGGCGGAGGGCGGCGTGCCCGGGTTTTCATGGCAGGCTGGTGACGGCGTGTTTTCCATCGGCGGATCGCAGGCCGGCACCGTGATTCATTAAATTCAGAAACAAGAAGGACACCATCGCACGGTCACGTTTCAGGACGAGTTCCGGAAGTTTTTAGAGAAATACAAGATCGCGCATGACGAACGATATGTGTGGGATTGAACCAACGATGATGCAGACAACAACACAAATCACGGCGGGCGAAGCGAACGGCACCCTGGCTGCTTTCTGCCAAACCTTCGGTTTGGTCTGGCGGCGATTCTAAACTAAAAGGCCACTCAGGGAAGCCAGGGTGGCGATGATCGGAATATTCGCCCGCGCTTACGCCAGCGCCTTAGCCGTGTTTTCCAGGCTGGCGGCGTCTGCCACATT
>JBBQYD010000150.1:0-10587 GCA_038209025.1 Verrucomicrobiota bacterium
AGCTACAGGAATGGCTCGACCCCTCCGACGCAGGCATTCGGAAGTGGGGTTGGTGGCGGTTGTTTGATGCCTACGGCTCGGCGATCCGCTCCTATGCCTTTGCGGTCAGGACGGGGCGGGTGACCAGGGACCAGGTGAAGCCGCTCCTGCTTGAACAATGCGAAAACGAACTGGCTGCCGCCGGCGAGGACCAACTCAGACGCGCGGAACGGAGCGCCTACGGCACAAGTTTTCCCGAGGAAACCAAGCGGGTACGGACGGCGGGCTGGTATTTCTCCAGCGATGCGGCATTCGACCTGGCGGTTGCCGCACAGCTTGATTACCCGGAGAAGAAAGATCCTCGTCCCCGCCTTCTCGAGGCGATTATCAGCAACCTGAACTACGAGCAGGGCTGCAACCCGGTTAATATCGTCTACGTTACCGGGTTGGGCTGGAAACGGCAGCGGGAAATAGTCCATCAATACGCACAAAACGACCAACGGGTATTGCCGCCCACCGGCATTCCTTTGGGAAACGTTCAGGGCGGGTTCGGTTGGTTGTTCACCTATAAACAGGAGCTGGACGAGTTGAGTTTCCCCCAGGATGGGGCGGGCCAGGTCCCCTACCCCATTTATGATCGCTGGGGTGACGCCTTCAATTTGAGCCAGGAGTTTGTCAGCTTGAATCAAGCCAGGGCGTTGGGTTACCTGGCCTGGCTCATGTCCCAGACCCAGCTGAAAACGCAAGCCTGGCACGGCGCGCCGGGACGTATCGAGCGAAAGCTTGATGACTCGTCCGGCGGCTCTGTCTATGAACTCATTTCTCCCGGACTCGATTTAGCCAATGCGCAAGTAGTGTGGGAGCGTCCCAACCTGGAGCCCGTCTTGAGCCGAACGCTGCGGCTGAAAAACCCCGTAACCGGCCCATGGCTGGAAACCGAGGCACTGCTGCCGGATGGCCGCCGCGTTTTTGCCAGAACCAAATAATTACCCCCGAAGCAGGGTTCTTACTCAGGCACTCAACTCACCCCGGACCAGGGCAAGGAGCGACCACAGTAGCTCAGCACGAACGCTTTTAGGGTTGGACTTTGATAGCCATTGCGGTTTTCACCCACTTGGACGGGAGCTCTGCCAGGGACTAACCTTTCCTCTGGAATAGATTACTTTGTAACACTTTGGAGAGAATCTGCCCGATTGTCGCGGGAGCCGTAGCCGGCTCGCCGGAAGGCAGTTTCTCCAGAAATTAGAATTAGAGCCGCCCATGTGCCAAATAAATCATGCTCCGAGGATCCTGTTCGTGCATGAGCACTTCGGGGCGTTCGGCGGGGCAGAGGCAAACATCCGCATCACGGCGGGTGAGCTGAAGCGGCGTGGCTACAAGCTGGGCCTGCTCTATGCGCGGGCCACCGGCAAGGACGCGGAAGCCTGGCGCGGCCTCTTTGACGAGGTGTTTCACCTCCCAAAATCTGGCGTGACCCGCGGTGTTCAAGCCTTCAATCCATCCCTTATTTACCTGCATAACCTGGGTGATTTGACACAGTTGGAGGAACTCCTCGGCTGCGGGCTGCCGGTGGTACGCATGGTTCACGATCACTCGATGTATTGTCTGCGGACCTATAAATACAATTACTTCACCCGCCGGATATGCAAGAAACCGGCCTCGCTCCAGTGCATCTTTCCGTGCCTCGCCTCCGTGGTGCGCAACCCAGGTGGCAGCTTTCCCATAAAATGGGCCAGCCTCAGAGCCAAACAGCGGGAGATCGCTTTAAACCGCCAGTGTGATCAGTTTGTTGTTTACTCCGACTATTCCCGCCAGGAACTGATTCGAAACGGATTCGATCCGGGGCGCATCCATGTGCATGTGCCGATTCCTTGCGAGGGTGAAAAAGCGCCGCTCAGCACCTTCAGCCAGGCTAACATCATCCTCTTTGCCGGCCAGATCATCCGCGGCAAAGGGGTCGATGTGCTGCTCCAAAGCCTGTCAAAAGTGCGGACCCCGTTTCAGGCCATTATTCTCGGGGAGGGAAATCATCGGGCTCGATGTGAACGACTCGCTCAACGGCTGGGACTGGCCGACCGCGTCACATTCAAGGGCTACGTGTCGCCCGATCAAATAAGTGGTTTCTACCTGCAGGCCAGCGTGTTCGCGGTGAGCTCGCTCTGGCCCGAGCCGTTTGGCATGGTCGGGCCCGAAGCGATGCGCTATGGCCTGCCGGTGGTAGCTTTCGATGCCGGAGGCATCGGCGAATGGCTGATAAATGGGGAAAATGGCTACCTCGTGACTTGGGGCAACACGGACGAGTATGCGGCACGGATCGATGAACTGCTCCAAAACAAAGACTTGGGACGCGCTTTGGGAAGGAACGGCCGAGACCGGGTGAATCGAGTGTATGACTCGCGACACCAGGTGAATGTGCTCGAAGGTTTGTTTGGCAGCCTGATGTCAGTTCCGCGAAACCGGTCAGAAAAAATACCCGCTTTTTCGATATGATTAATGAAGCTTTACCGAACCTTTGGATGCGGCACCTGGCGCTGGCCGAAACCGCATGGGGCCGCTCCTGGCTCAACTTGCAGGTGAAACAAGAATGCCTGCGCGCCGCCTGGGAATGCCACGGTCCAGACACCGCGAAGCGGCTCTTTGATGTGGTGTTCAGCTTGATCGTGCTCATGGCGATCGGCCCGTTGCTCCTGCTCATCATGTGTCTGATCAAACTGGAAGATGGAGGTCCAGTGATGTTCTCTCAAACCCGCGTGGGAAAGTTCGGGACCGAGTTCAAGATGTACAAGTTCAGGTCCATGTGCCTGGATGCGGAGCAACGGTTGCAGGAAGTCCTCGCGCTTAACGAGCACCGGGAGGGCATCACCTTCAAACTGAAGAACGATCCGCGCATCACGCTCGTGGGGCGATGGCTGCGCAAGTTTTCCTTCGATGAATTGCCCCAATTCTACAATGTGTTGATAGGGAACATGTCCCTGGTGGGACCCCGTCCGCCCCTCCCGCGTGAGGTGGACATGTACACCCCCGCACATCGGCGGCGCCTGGCCGGCCAACCCGGAATCACCTGCACCTGGCAGATCAGCGGCCGGAGCAACATTGATTTCTCCGGGCAAGTGAAGCTGGATGTGACGTACATCGAAAATCGCAATTTGCTTATGGATCTTAAAATACTAATGCAAACTGTGCCGGCAGTCCTGTCCGGAAGAGGCGCTTGCTGATGAATTATCTCCTGATATGCCCAGGCGCGAGAGCCCATGTGCGGATGCCGGGGGATTGCCCGCTGGCGACTGTGCCCTTGTTGGGCCAGACGCTGCTGGAATACTGGCTCTCCCACCTGGCAATGGCAGGAACCAGGGAAGTCACTATCCTGGCGGATACCGCGCTGGCGGAGATTCAAGTCCTGGTGGGAGGCGGTCAACGCTGGGGGCTTAAAGCCACTGTGCAAGCCGAGGTTCGCGAACTCACGGTGGCTCAAGCCACCGTCAAGTACAGCCGGCAGATCGCCACCGCCACAACCTCTAATCCAGTGGTGCTGCTGGACCATTTCCCGGGCATTCCGGAGAAACCACTTTTCGAAACACACGCCGGGTTCTTTGCGACCCTGGAGGCTTGGATTCCGCACGCGAACACCGCCGACCGCGTCGGCACACGCGAATTGCGGCCCGGGATTTGGGTGAGCCATTACGCCAACGTGTCACCCCAGGCAGAGCTTGAAGCGCCCTGCTGGATCGGACGCCACGCCAGAATTGGATCCAATGCGATCATCGGCGCGGGCTCCATCATCGAAGACGGCGCGGTCATCGATCAGGCGGCCGAAATTCGAAGCAGCCATGTGGGTGCCGGGACCTACGTAGGCAAATTTGGAAGCATCCACGAGTCCTTCGCGTGGGGTGACGTGCTGCTAAGCTGGCGCACCGGGTCCGCTGTGCAAGTGCCCGACCCGTTCATGATGTGTGCGTTACACGCTCAGCGCGGGCCCACTGTGGGCATGCTGGGAAAACTAACCGAGCTTTACGCCCGGAACAAAGTGGACGCCGAGTTGCTGTGGAAAAACCTGTTGATGGACCGGGAGGGCTGATATGACAATCACTCACCAAGGCGGCACCCTGCGCGTCAGCGGACTGGAGGAGTTGGCGGCGGCCAACTGCGGCCTTTTCTTCTCCGCCCTGGCAGCAGAATTACAGGCCCAGCCGGGAAGGATTGAGATCGATCTCTCGCGCACTGAATTCATGGACTGCGACGGCTTGGGCACGCTCATCGCGTTGCGCAACAACGCCCGCGCTCACAACCATGCGGCGGTGGTGCGGTTGATCGCGCCGGCGGCCTCGGTTAAGCGACTGCTGCAACTGACCAAACTTGACCAAGTCTTTCCCCTGGACCAGTCATCCGGTTGACGCTTTCCATGGATCCAAAGCTGAATGTCACGAGTGGCTCGCTGCTCCGCCTGGAGTTGCCCTGCGACCTTCAGGCGGTACGCCCCGCGGTGGAGGCTTGTCGCAGGTTTCTGGAAAACCAAAACCTGGATGAGAATTCAGTGATAGCCTGCGAACTGGCCCTCGCAGAGGCCTGCAATAACGCGGTCGAATACGCCGACGAGGCTGGACAAACCCACCCGGTGCAGGTCCAAATCCTGTGGACCGATGATGCTTTGGAACTTCAGGTGCTGGATCACGCCCCCGGTTTCGAGTGGCCCACCAGCGTGATGTTGCCCGGAACCGCATCGGAGCATGGCCGCGGGCTGTTCATCATTCAATCCCTGATGGACGAAGTGTCGTATCTGAAAGGGGCGGATGCGAACTGCCTGCTGCTCCGCAAGTGGCTGATGACCGGTGCTGGCAAGGACCCCGGAGGACCCGAGACTCAGGTGGACTGGCTTCCATCGCATGGGTATGCCGCCTCAAACAACCGTGAAGGAACCCCGGTCCATGACCCGCTGAACTCGTCGCCACGCCCGTCGTTGGAACACTACCTGGTGGCGCACGAACTGCAAATCGCGCGGAACATCCAGCAGTCGCTTCTGCCTCAAGCCCTGCCATCGCTGCCTGGGCTGGCGCTTTCCGGCTACTGCCTGAGCGCGCGCGAGGTGGGTGGCGACTTCTATGACATCCTGCCGCTGGCCAACGACAACGTGCTCCTGGTGGTGGCGGACGTGATGGGCAAAGGAGTTCCGGCGGCGTTGTTTGCCGCTACCTTCCGCACGCTGGTCCGCACCATGGCGGACCTTGCCACCCGGCCGGCCGAACTGCTCAGCCGAATCAACCGGTTGATGTTCAGTGAGCTGTCCGGGGTTGACATGTTTATCACGGCGCAGTTGGCCCTGGTGCAGACCCACGAATCGCGCCTGGTCATCGCCAGCGCGGGGCACTGCCCCGTGCTCTGCGCCAACGAGCAAGGCGAGAGTTGCATGATTTCGCCGGAAGGCATGCCTCTGGGCATTCTGCGCGAGGCCATCTACAAAGAGGATACCCTGGCTTTGCACGACGGCTCCCGCGTGGTGTTTTACACGGATGGACTAATCGAAACCCGAAATCCAAGAGGGGAATTCCTGGGGCAGGCCAAACTGATGCAATGGTTGTGTGAAGGCGTTTCACTGGGACTTCCCGCCCCGGAACTGAAGGAAATGTTCCTGGCCGGCCTGCAGCAATTCCAAGGCTCCACTCCACCCACCGATGACCAGACCCTCTTGATATTGGAGCAAAAGGCCGCCAGGACCAACGGTGCCGAGGTTCCTTTGCGGGAGGCGCTGCAATTGCAGGTACCCTAAGCCGTTTCCGCCGGGGTTGCCCGGTTGAGCGGCAGAATCAGGCCTGAATCGCGGATCGCCAGATCACCCCTCGCGCCATTCCCCACGGAACCAATCCCCGGTGAATATCTGCGGCTTGCTCCGGGCGCGTTCCCTCCCATAATAGAAGGCGCATGGCGCACGCAGATTTTGTTCATCTTCACCTTCATACGGAGTACTCGCTGCTGGACGGCGCGTGCCGTTTGGACCGTTTGATGGATCACGCGCACGCGCTGAAATTTCCGTCCCTGGCCATTACCGACCATGGCGTTCTCTATGGCGCGGTGGATTTTTACCGTGCCGCCCAGGAAAAAGGCATCAAACCGATCATCGGTTGCGAGGTCTATGTTGCGCCGGGCAGCCGGTTGGAGAAGAAAAGCTCCAGCGGCGGAAGGGATGTGTATCACCACCTGGTGCTCCTCGCCAAAGACGAAGCCGGGTATAAGAACCTCGTCACCCTGGTCACCGCCGCACACCTGGAAGGCTTCTATTACAAACCTCGCATCGATAAAGAGCTGCTTGAAATGCACAAGGAGGGTCTGCTGGCCCTTTCGGGATGCCTGGCCAGCGAAATTTCTGAAGCCATTACCCGTGACCAACTCCCCAAAGCCCGGGAATCGATTGATTGGTTTAAGCAGGTGCTCGGCCCCGATAACTTCTACCTTGAGTTGCAGAATCACGGCATTGCCGAGCAGGCCAAGGTGAATCGCACGCTCATCCCCTGGGCGCGGGAGTTTGGGCTCAAGCTCGTGGCGACCAATGACGTCCATTATGTCAAAAAGGAGCACTCCCACGCGCACGATTGCCTGATCTGCCTCGGCACCCAGTCGCACCTGTCCGATACGCGCCGGATGAAGTACGTCCCGGAGCAGTTCTACCTCCGCTCGGCGGAGGAGATGAAGGCGCGCTTTGCCGAGATCCCGGAGGCCATCGCCAACACCCTGGAAGTGGCCGCAAAATGCAACGTGGAAATTGAGTTCGGGAAGCTGCACTACCCCGTCTATCACCCGCCAGAGCATATCACTCGTGAAGGAGCCCTGCGGCTGCAATTGGCTGAGGGCCTGGGCAAACGTTATGGCATCCTCGCCCGCGCCGAGGGCCGCGAGTTCGTTCTTGAAGGGGTGCTCGACGCCAGGGCCCTCCCAACCTATAAAAACGAGACTGGCACCCAGGGACCGGCCGTCGCGGACCTGGCACAGCCAGACGTTAAAGAGGCCCTTCAGGCCATCATTGACCGGCTTCAGCATGAACTAAAGGTCATCGAAAAGACCGGTTTCACCAGTTACTTCCTCATCGTCGGCGATTTCGTCAGATACGGGCATGAACGCGGCATCGCCTGCGTGGCTCGTGGGTCAGCGGCCGGCTCGATCGTCACTTACTTGCTGGGCATCTCGAATGTCGATCCCATTCGCTACAATCTCCTGTTCGAGCGTTTCCTCAATCCCGAACGCGTCAATCCGCCGGATATCGATATCGACTTCGCGGATGACCGCCGCGCCGATGTGATCGAATACGTGCGCGGCAAGTATGGCCGGGATGCCGTCGCCCAGATCATCACCTTCGGCACCATGGGAGCCAAGAGCGTTGTCCGCGATGTCGGGCGGGTCATGGGCCTGAGTTTTGGCGAATGCGACCGCCTGGCCAAGATGATTCCAACCGACCTCAAAATGTCGCTGGAGAAGGCCTTGAAAGAGTCGCCGGAGCTCAAAGAGGCCTACGAAAGCGAAGAGGTTACGCGGGAGTTGATCGATACCGCGTTCGTGCTGGAAGACCTCACCCGCAACGCCTCGGTACATGCCGCCGGAGTGGTGATCGGCGATCAACCCCTGGTCAACCTGCTGCCGCTTAAGCAGGACGAGGACGGGACGATTGTGACGCAGTATGCCATGGGGCCAGTGGGCGATCTGGGGTTGCTGAAGATGGACTTCCTGGGGCTGAAGACGCTCACCGTCATCCGCAATACCTGCGAGATGGTAAAGCAAACCACTGGCGTGAATCTGCCTATCGACCATTTGCCCCTGGATGACGCCCAGACCTACGACCTGCTCAACAAGGCGAACACCCTCGGCGTGTTCCAGTTGGAATCGGGCGGCATGCGCGATCTGTGCCGCAAATTCCAAATCAGCTCCATTGAGCATATCACCGCCTTGATCGCCCTGTACCGTCCCGGCCCGATGGAACTTATTCCGGAGTTCATCGCCCGCAGGCATGGGGAGGTCAAAATCGAGTACGCTCACCCGCTGCTGGAAAAGATCTCCAAGGAAACCTACGGCATCATGGTTTACCAGGAGCAGGTGATGCAGGCCACCCAACTGCTCGCCGGCTACAGCCTGGGCAGCGCCGACCTCCTCCGCCGCGCCATGGGCAAGAAAAAGGCCGAGGAAATGGCCAAACAGCGCGACGTGTTCGTCAAAGGCTGTGCGCGGGCCAACAGCATTCCCGCCGCCAAAGCCAACCAGATTTTCGATTTGCTCGAAAAATTCGCGGGCTACGGTTTCAACAAGTCCCATGCGGCCGCCTACGCCATCGTGGCTTATCAGACAGCCTATCTGAAAGCCAACTACCCGGTGGAGTTTCTCTGCGCCATGATGACGAACGACATGGCCGACACCGCCAAGCTCAGCGAGTACATCGCCGAAGCCCGCTCCATGGGCATTGAGGTGCTGCCTCCGGACATCAATGAGAGCCATGTGCTTTTTGCCCCGGCGCCAGCCCGCACACCCACCGAAGCAGGCAACCGTCTGGCCATCCGCTTCGGCCTGGCAGCCATCAAGGGGGTTGGCGAGGTCGCGGTTCAAGCCATCCTGAAGGCACGTTCGGAAGGCGGGCGTTTCGAGTCACTTTCGGATATGTGCGAACGGGTGGATACCCGCACGGTGAACCGGAAAACTCTCGAAGGCTTGATCAAGTCGGGCGCGTGCGATTGCCTGGGACTTAACCGGGCCACCTTGTTTGCGCAGATCGAACATACCCTGACACGAGCGGCCAGCGTCATCGCCGACCGGCAAAAGGGGCAGAGCTCCCTCTTCGGAATGTTCGAAGAAAAACCCGATGGCGGCAAGGTGGAGAAACCGCCCTTGCTGCCGGAATGGCCCCAGCACGACCTGCTCTCGCATGAAAAAGAGTTGCTCGGCTTCTACGTCACCGGTCATCCGCTCACCCCGTATGCGGGCATTCTAGCGAAGTATGCCCTGGCGAACACCAAAACTCTGGCAACCCTCCCAAACCGCACCATGACCCGGGTGGGCGGTCTGGTGGCGGGCGTCCAAAGCGGCGTCTCCAAGAAATCAGGCAAACCTTACGCCATGGTCACCCTGGAAGACCTGGAAGGCTCAGTCCAGGTGCTGTGCCTCAACGAAAACTTCGAAAACAACCGCGGCCTGCTGGTTCCTGGCAAGGCCCTGATGGTGATTGGTGAAGTCACGACCGGCGATGAAAAGCCCAAGATATTTCCCCAGGAAATCATGAGCCTGGATGATGCCCCACGCCGCTTCACCAAGCAGGTGCATCTACGCCTCAATACGGCGCACATCTCACCCGGGCAATTGGAAACCGCGCGCGACCTCGTCGAGCGGCATCCCGGCAAATGCCCGCTGCTATTGGGCTTCCGGCGGCCTTCTGGCGAATGGGTGTTCGTCGAGGTCAATGAGCGCTATTACGTCAGTCCCTCCCGGGAGCTGCAGCGGCAGGCGGACGAGATGTTTGGTCCGGATACTTATTACGTTAAAGTGGATGCCACCTTGCCCGAACGCGCTCAACGACGCTGGGAGCGCAAGTCTGAGCCCGGAAATGGTGAGGAATAATCTCCTTACTTCTGTTTGATGAGCTGGTTCAAATTCTTGCGGTAATTGCTGGGATCGAACTTCTGGCCGGGAGGCGTGGGATCGTTTAATTCCCATAGCAGGTAAGCGATTCCTATGGACGCGATAACCGCCAGCACCAGGGCGTAGCGCAGCTTGCGCCGGGACATGCGCTTTTTCCTGCGCCGCCGCCGATGATGGTGATGATGCTCGTGGTGCGCATGCTCCCCGTCCGTGGGTGTCGCATCCGGACTCGGCGGCATCGTGCCTGGAACAGATTCCGTCACAAAGGGCATTTAACGACGCAACCCCCGGGCTCGCAATACAATTCTTGCTCAAACCGGCTCCGCAATCAGGTCGTAATCAGTGTGCCCGACGATCTCTACCTGGGCGAAGTCACCCAGCGGGAGCCGGCCACGAACATACACCCGGCCGTCGATATCCGGCGCGTCAGCTTCCCCGCGAGCCACCAGGAAACGCCCCTTGAGCGGGGCGGCCGTGTCCTCCGCACGGATCAACCCGTGTTCCCAGGACCCCACGCGCGCCGCCTTGAGATCAGCCGCAGAAGCCTCACCCTCCACCAGAACCGGGATGACCCGCCCGACAAAGGACTGGGACAGGCTGGTCGCAATCTCATGCTGCACCGCCATGGCCCGCCCACGCCGCTGCCTTTTGACCGGGTCCGGCACTTGTCCCGTCATTCCTCCCGCCCGCGTAGCCTCTTCCTTCGAATAGGTGAAAACCCCGAGCCGCTCGAACCGGGTCGCCCTCATGAAATCCAGCAGGAATTCAAAATAAGCCTCGGTCTCACCCGGAAATCCGACAATAAACGTAGTTCGCAGGGCAATGCCCGGGATGCCCCGCCGAATGCGGGCCAGCAGCTCCTCAATATGCTTTCGCGAGGTCTCCCGCCGCATACGTTCCAGCATGTTCTCATGGATGTGCTGAAGCGGAATATCGATATAACGCGCCACTTTCCGGCATTGCGCAAGGGTTTCGATCAACTCGTCCGTCCAGTGCGCCGGATGG
>JBBQYD010000151.1:0-10570 GCA_038209025.1 Verrucomicrobiota bacterium
CCCCGCCGGTTTGCCTCCGGGCAGAAAAAACTCTTTCAGGATACGGGCGGCTACCTCGGGAAACGGGAATTGCGAGAGTGCCCGCCGCAAATCGCCCCCGGGATCACCAAGCTGCAAGCGACGAGCCAGCACCACCCCCAGCGCGGTGCCCGACACCACCCCCAGCTGACCCAGACTTGAAACTGCGCGAGCCAGCGGCCAACCAGAGACCGCCACACCCATGCCGCCCTGAATTATAACAGGTTGTAACATAATCAGATTTTGAACACGCGGCCGGCACAGTCTGGAATCGCTCGCACGGCGCCGCATCTGGCGCACCGGGGTCAGGAGCCCGTCGGAAACCACCGCGTCTTGGAATGATAGTCCACTTCCGCCCCGAGGGAAAGCATAATAGCTGGGGAACGCACGCTGTCTTGCAAAGGCCCTGGCAGACCCGTATTGTCTTCCTGGAAATTCGCAGTTATGAGACGACCTGTTATTTACGGGGTGGTAATTATCGCGTTGGTGCTGAACCTGGCGATGGGCGCCAAGACCTTCCGCGAGTCAGCCGCCGCGGCCGACAAAGACTCCGCCTACCCAAGCCTGGAGCTGTTTTCCTTTGTCATGGAGAAAGTCCGGCGCGACTATGTGGACGGTCAAAAGCTTACCTACAAGGAATTGGTGTATGGCGCGCTCAAAGGCATGCTCAATTCCCTCGACCCTCATAGCGAATTCATGGAGCCCGACAAATACAAGGAACTCCAAAATGACACCCAGGGAGCCTTTGGCGGGCTCGGCATCGTGGTCTCTTCCAAAGACAATTACCTGACCGTGGTCGCCCCGATGGAAGACACCCCGGGTTTCAAGGCGGGCATTCTCTCCGGGGATCGGATTTTGAAGATCGATGGCAAGTCCACCGAGAAGATGAGCCTGCAGGACGCCGTCAAAAACCTGCGCGGCGAGGCCGGAACGCAGGTGAAACTCACCATTTTGCGCCCCACCTCAGGCGAGCTGAAGGAGCACACGTTGACCCGGTCGGTCATTAATGTCGATATGGTCAAGGACATCAACAGCAAGAAGGAGTTCCCCATCAGCGATAACCATATCGGATATGTGCGGCTGGTGCAGTTTGGCGAAAAGACGAGCGAAGAGCTGGACAAAGCCCTCAAGAAGCTGCGCAAGCAGGGGATGCAGGCGCTGGTGCTTGACTTGCGGTGGAATCCGGGCGGGTTGCTGGAGCAGGCCGTGGAAGTGTGCGAGAAGTTCCTGCCGCGCGGGGAACTGGTGGTGACCACCGAAGGCCGCAACGCCGCGCAGAACTCCACCCGCCGGGCCATGGGCAACGGGGACATGCTCGGCGGCATGCCGATGGTGGTGCTGGTCAACATCGGCAGCGCCAGCGCTTCCGAGATTGTGGCCGGGTGCCTTCAGGATTTGAAGCGCGGAATTATTTTGGGGGAGAAAACGTTCGGCAAAGGCTCCGTGCAAAGCATCGTGCCGTTGCAGGCAGGAGCCGCTCTGCGGTTGACGACCGCCAAGTATTACACCCCCAGCCACAAGGTCATTCACGAGCAGGGAATCACCCCCGATATCCTGGTGCCGCTGACGGATGCGGAGGAGCGCGACATCATCCTGCAGCGCACCCCCGGCGGCATGGAAACCCTGGAATCCGCGGATCGCGAGCGGGTGGCCCGCTCCCGCGATGCTCAGTTGGATCGCGCGATGGACCTGCTCAAGGGTATTAATCTGTTCACGGCGCGCGCGCCGCGCGAGGCCAAAACAGCTGCGGGCAAATTGGCCAGGAAATAATCCGGCCCGACCAGGCTCACCATGCCTTTGCTGGCCTTTGAAACTTCCTGCGACGAGACCAGCGTTGCCGTGGTTCACCATGGCACGGTGCTGGCCACGCGGATCGCCTCCCAGATCCGCATGCATGCGGAATATGGGGGCGTGGTGCCCGAGTTGGCGGCGCGGGAGCATCTGCGCAACCTGGCCCCGGTGGCGCAAAGCGCCTTGATGGCGGCCGGGGTGGGTCCGGAAAGCATTGAGGCGGTGGCCGCCACCCGTGGTCCCGGGTTGCCCAGCGCCTTGATGGCCGGGCTCAAAGCCGCTCAGGCCATGGCTTTCGTTCTTCGCCGCCCCTTTTTCGCCATTCATCACCACCAGGCGCACCTCTATTCTCCCTGGATCGGGGGCGATCCGCTGCGCGCTGATTTCGAGGCGTTTGAACCAAACGTTTCGCTGATCGCCAGCGGCGGCCATACCATGCTCGTGCTGGTGGAATCGGAACACCGGCACCGCCTGCTGGGCGCGACTCTTGATGATGCGGCCGGGGAATGCTTTGATAAAACCGGCAAATTAATGGGCCTGCCCTACCCCGCCGGGCCGGTAATTGATCGCCTGGCAGCACAAGGAAATCCGCGTGCGTTTGACTTTCCCCGGCCGAAACTCACCGATCCAGACGATGACTTCAGCTTCAGCGGGCTGAAAACGTCGGTCCGCTACTTTCTGCGCGACCACCCGGCCTTGCTTGATGAGCCGCAAAAACTCCGGGATTTTTGCGCCAGCGTGCAAGCCGCAATCATTGATGTGCTGGTAGGCAAGACGATCCGCGCGACGCGGCGCAGCGGGGTGCGCTGCATCGCGGCTTCCGGTGGCGTGACCTGCAATGGCGCACTGCGCCGGGCACTGCAAAACGCCTGTCTCCGTGAGCGGTTGCGGCTCCGCCTGGCCGAAACAGCTTTGTGTACAGACAACGCCGCCATGATCGGCATTCTGGCCGAGCGCCGGATTGCCCATGGCCTCCCCCCGGCCTCGTTGGATGCGGATATTCTGCCGGGATGGGACCTGGCCGAATTGAACTGAAGCCCCGGGCCGGTGGGGGTGCTCGGGACGGCCGCTTCGCCCGTCGTTTACCCGGGCCGATTACGGCTGATGGAGGCCCCGTCCCCATCCCCTGCCCCCGTTCCGCCATTCTGCAAAAACTGAGAATTTATTTTTCAAATGCCTTCTAAATGTGTATAAACTACGGACTTTGCGATTGCATGAACGACCAGAACAAACAATTACTAAGCGGAGATGAGGCGATAGCCTTGGGCGCGCTGCATGCCGGAGTGAGCCTGGGCGCGGGCTATCCAGGGACACCTTCGACGGAGATTCTGGAGGCCTTTGCCGAGTATGGCGGACAGGCCCAATGGTCGCCCAATGAGAAGGTGGCGCTGGAAGTGGCCATTGGAGCGGCTTTCGGCGGCGCGCGCGCCCTCTGCACAATGAAACATGTGGGGTTGAACGTGGCGTCAGACGCCCTGTTCACCGCCGCCTACACCGGCGTGAGCGGTGCCCTGGTGGTGGTCTCGGCGGACGATCCCGGGATGGCGTCCAGCCAGAACGAACAGGACAACCGGCGTTATGCGGTCGCCGCGGGCTTGCCCATGTTGGAACCCTCCGATTCGCAGGAGGCTTACGATTTCACCCTCGCCGCCATGGAGCTTTCCGAGCGCTGGAAGATCCCGGTGCTGCTGCGCGTTACCACCCGCGTCTGCCACAGCTACACCGTTGTGCAGCCGCGCCCAGCCGCTGGGCCCGTCCGACAAGGCAGCTTTGAGCGCGATATCAAAACCCGGGTGATGATTCCCGCTTACGCGCGCCCCGCGCATCGCCGGTTGCGGCAGAAGTTGGCGGAGATGGAGGTTTGGAATGAGACGTCGTCCTTCAACAAAGTCGTGAAGGGCGGGAAGTTGCTGGGCATTATCACCTCGGGCATCTCCTTTATGCATGTGCGGGAAGCCGCCCCTGATGCCAGTGTGCTCAAGCTCGGTTTCACCCATCCGCTCCCGATGAAGAAAATCGAGGCGTTCGTGAAAAGCGTGGACCGCTGCATCGTGATCGAGGAGGGGGATCCCTTCCTGGTGGAGGCCATTCGCGCGGCCGGCTTGCGCGTCGAGGGCAAGGCCGAGATGTACCGTTTCGGCGAGCTGGATGTGCCCCGGGTCCGGCGCATTCTGAACTATGATCTGACACCTGAAACGCCCAAGCCGCCCGGCAAACCACCCCAGCTTTGCGATGCCTGCCAGTACCGCATCGTGTTTGAATCCCTGCGCAAGCGCGACTGCATAGTGGCGGGAGACATCGGCTGTTACACGCTCGGGGTGTTGCAGCCGTTCGAGGCCATCGATTCCTGCGTATGCATGGGCGCGAGTCTCGGCGTGGGATTGGGCATGCGCCATGTGCTGCCGCCCGATCAGGCGAAGCGGGTCGTCAGCGTCATCGGGGACAGCACGTTCGTGCATAGCGGCATTACCGGCCTGGTCGAGATGGTTTACAACCCGCCCGCCACCGGGCATGTGCTCATCATTCTGGACAATTCAACCACCGCCATGACCGGCCACCAGGAGCATCCCGGAACCGGCCGCAAACTGAACCATGAGCCCACGAACAAGTTTGTGCTGGAAGACCTGGCACGCGCCCTGGGCCTGAAACGGGTGTTCGTGATCGAGCCGCGGTTCGGCAGCCAGGAGTTCGATGAGTTGCTCGATGATTGCCTCAAGCGCAATGAACTCTCAGTGATCATTGCCCGGCGCCCGTGCATCCTCATCGCCAAACAATTGAAAGCTTACGAAAAACGCGATGAACCCCGTTGTGAATGTGACCAGAAAGGAGCCAATGTCGTCCAAAGTAACTAACGTCGTGCTCGCGGGGCTGGGCGGCCAGGGCGTGCTCAAAGGCACCGACATCCTGGCCGTGGCCGCCCTGCGCGCCGGGTTTGACGTCAAGAAAAGTGAAATCAAAGGCATGAGCCAGCGCGGTGGGTCGGTGACTGGCGATGTGCGCTTCGGCGCTGAAGTCTTCAGCCCGATGGTGCCCGCCGGCGAAGCCGACTTCCTGGTGGTGCTGGAACCTACCCAGGTGACCCCCAATCAACATCTGCTGCGCCCGGGGGGCGTCATCATCAATCCAGAGGCGGTCGAGGCGGACCTGCTCCCGAATAAGCGCAGCTTGAACGTGGCTCTGCTGGGCGCGTTGAGTGCCCACCTGCCCATCCCCGAAGACGTCTGGCTGGCCGCACTGCGTGAGGGATTCGCCGAAACCTTTTTTGCGGACAATCAGCAGGCCTTCCTGATTGGCCGCCGGGCACAGCGCGCGGCCACCACCGCGTAACCCTGGCTGCCATGGCCGATACTCAGCCCATCAAAGAGTTCCTGCGTGGCGACCGCTTCGCGCGGTTGTGCGGCATTGAGCTGCTCGAAGTAACCCCGGGGAGTGCCCGCGCCCGGATGCTCATTACCGATGCCCATCTCAATGGCCTCCGCATTGTGCATGGGGGCGCCATTTTCGCACTGGCGGATTTCACTTTCGCAGCGGCCTCCAACTCCCATGGCACCGTGGCAGTCGGGATCAACGTCAGCATCAGTTATTTGCAGGCGGCGCGCGGGGGCGCCCTGGTTGCCGAGGCCCGGGAAATCTCCCGCAACTCCAAGCTCGCCTCCTATACGATCGAGGTTCGTGATGAGGCCGGCTGCCTGATCGCGCTCTTCCAGGGAATGGTCTATCGCAAACCGGACCCGATCACACCGGCTCAAGATTGAGCCGCGGCCTCTGGCTCCGGTCTTCAGGAAGAACCGCGCCTCCGTTGCTTCAGCCGCTTATTCCATGATTTGTTGGATCTGGCCGAAATATCCGGCGTAGAAGTTGACGATGCGGATGGCAATGAAAATGACGATGAGGAAGTAGAGCCCGCGGGGGACCCACTGTGCGAACGCATGCATCTTGCGCGCCCCCTCCTCCTGGTAATAATGCCGCATCCGGCCCAGGCATTCGTCAAGTTTTCCGCTGATCTCACCAGAACCGTACTCGTTGGCGAAGAGATGCGGAAAAACCGGGCTGGACTGCACCATTTCCGTCGGGGTTTTGCCGGCCCGCAGCCTCGGCAGCCATTCGTCCACCGCCCGGCGGATCGCCGGCGAACCGCTCGCCGCGGCTCCCAATTCCCAGGCCTCGAAGATGCTGACGCCGGCGTTCACCAGCGCGTTCAGGGCCGCCGAAAGCCGGGCGATGGCCAGTTGCCGGCGGGCCACGCCGAGCACCGGCACCGCATGCAAAACCAGTTCCACAAACGCCCGCCAGCGCTCTCCGTGGCGGCTCTGGCCCAGGAAAATAAACAATCCGCAAACCAGATACAGCGGCACCAGGATGCCCAGGGTCTGCCGCAGGTAAGCGGCGGTATTTCCGGTCAGGAAAAACTGGGCAAACGGGAAAACAAAAATCGCGAAGTGGAGCAGCGCCACGGGGTAAACGAGCTCGGAAATAAGCTGCCGGGCAATGCGCGCCCGATCAGAGTAATAACCGGCCAGCAGGAGGAAGGTGCTGTCCAGCTTGCCACTCCTCTCGCCTGCCTCCACCAGCGCAAGGTCGAAGTCAGGCAGCCATTTCCCGCAACTGCGGAGGCTTTCCCCCAAGGTCCCGCCGGCATTAATGCTGTGGATCACTTGTTCGATGGGGGCGCGATAGGAACGAGCGGGTGGATTTCGGCGAAGCTGGTCCAGGGACCGGAGGATGTCAATGCCGGCGGCGGTCAACTGGGCCAGTTGATGATAAAACTCCGCCCGATTGGCGAATTGGGCCGGCGCAAAAATCATTGACATAATTCAGCCGCCGGCACCCGGCCGGCAGCGACGGGATTCTTGCACGGAAGTTTTGGAGTAGAAAGGCCAAATGACAAAAAGCCAGCCGGGCGGTACGGCTGCCCGCCGTTCTGTCTCAGGGGTATGGCAACTCCCGGAACCGGGAATCAATCTCAGGTGGCGGCGCGGTCCAGGCTGGTCTTAAGGTCACGCTTGTTCCGGAGACCGACCATCTGTTCGATAACCTGACCGTTTTTGAAGAGCAGCAAGGTGGGAATGGCGCGCACGCTGAACTGCGTGGCCAGCCCCTGATATTCATCAATGTTTACCTTGGCAATTTTGACCTTGCCCGCATATTCAGTGGCCAGTTCGTCCAGAATGGGAGCGACCATCTTGCATGGGCCGCACCATTCCGCCCAGAAATCGACCAGCACCGGAACGGTGGACTGGGTGACCTCAGCGGTAAAATTTCCGTCCGTTAACGTAACAATGTTCTGTGCAGCCATACAATTCCCTTGTTGAGCCGCCAAATCTTCAGCGGCTGTCCACAATCGCAAATCCCGCGATTCTCTTACAACTGCCAAACGAAAATGGTGGTGCCGACCGCCGCCAGCGCAATCACGGCGGCGGCGATGGCCAAACCGGTATCCAGCGCGCTAACCACCGGCACAGAAACATACTGAGCCGAGGCGGGGCGGGGCGCTGCGGGAGCAGCCGCCGGACGGGCTAATGCGGCAGGGGCAGCTTTGGCCGCTGGGGCGGCCGCCGGAGCGGCGCCGGCCACCGGGGCCGCCGTGGCCGCGCCAGGCAGTCCAGCGGGTCCACCGGGAGGCAGCGTGGGAAGCTTGATGGTGGGAGCGGCTGATGGTTTCGGCGGCAGATTAATCCGGACAGTCTCTTTTTTCGGTTGTACTTTGCCGGTTTCCTTTTTTGGAGGAACAGCGCCGCTCGGGATGTTGGGAACATTCTCAGCCATAAAAATTCAGATGTCTAAAACTAAAGTTCGCCCCTGGGAGTGTCAAACCCTTAATCGTGGTGAACCGCAAAGAATTCACCCCGCACCTCAGGCTTTTTCCTCAAGGAGTTCGCGCCGCGCTCCGCTCAACAGTTGTTCAATGAACGTGGTGGAGTAAACGCCGCGTCGGAAATTGGGGTCCTGCAGGATCGCCTGCTGGAATGAAATGGTGGTTTTCACCCCGGTGATCATGTATTCGCTCAATGCCCGGCTCATTTTGTCCATGGCCTCCCGCCGGTCTTTGCCAAAAGTGATCAGCTTGCCGATCATGGAATCGTAATAGGAGGGTATGCTGTAACCGGCATACGCGTGCGTATCCACCCGGACGCCGCGCCCGCCCGGTTGGTAGTACATTTCAATGCGCCCGGGGCTGGGACGGAAATCGTCAAACGGGTCTTCCGCGTTGATGCGGCACTCGATGGCATGGCCTTTGAGTTGGATGTCGCTTTGTGAGTGACGCAGCGGTTCACCCATCGCGAGCATGATCTGGTAGCGCACGATGTCGATGCCGGTCACTTCCTCGGTGATGGGATGCTCCACCTGGACCCGCTTGTTCATCTCCAGGAAATAGTAGTTGCCTTGCTGATCCACGATAAACTCCACCGTGCCGGCATTGGTGTAGTTGGCTTCGGAGGCGATTTTAACCGCCGCCTTGCCCATTTTTTCGCGCAGCTTCTTATACTTCTGCTCGATCAGCGGCGAGGGGGTCTCCTCCACCACCTTCTGATGGCGGCGCTGGATCGAGCAGTCACGCTCGCCCAGGTGAATGATATTCCCCTTATTGTCCCCCAGGATTTGAAATTCGATGTGATGGGGGTTTTCAATGAATTTCTCGATGTAAACCCCGGAGTTGCCAAAGGCTTTCTCGGCCTCGGTTCGCGCCGTGTGATAGCCTTTCACCAGTGAAATGTCATTATGCGCCGCCCTCATCCCACGGCCGCCCCCTCCGGCGATGGCTTTGATCATTACCGGGTAACCGATCTTCTTGGCCACCGTCAGGGCTTCCTGCTCGGTGTCAATGACTCCTTCAGAGCCGGGCGGTGTCGGCACCCCCGCCTTTTTGGCCAGCGCCCGGCTTACGGCCTTGTCTTCCATGGCGCTCATGGCCCGCGAGTTCGGCCCGATAAAGCGTATGTTGCAGCTTTCGCAAACGTCCGCAAAATGGGCGTTTTCTGAAAGGAACCCGTAACCGGGGTGGATGGCATCCACGTCGGCGATTTCTGCGGCGCTGATGATCCGGTCGATGCGGAGATAACTCTCGTTGGCGGCGGCCTTGCCGATGCAAATGGCTTCATCAGCCAGTTGCACATGCATGGAGTTCGCGTCAGCCTCCGAATAGACCGCCACCGTGCGGACATTCAGCTCTTTGCAGGCGCGGATGATGCGAACAGCGATCTCACCGCGGTTGGCAACCAGGATTTTTTCGAACATGAGTTTGGTAGTGGGTCGGACTGGACACCCGGAAACAACTGGTTCAGAGCGGACGCACTTTGAACAAGGGCTGGCCAAACTCCACGGGTTTGGCGTTCTCGACCATGACCTGCGTGACCACGCCCCGGACCTCCGCCTTGATTTCGTTCATCACTTTCATCGCCTCGATGATGCAGACCACGGTCTCCGCGTTCACCTCCATGCCTACTTCGACGTAGGAGGCCGCCTCCGGCGAGGGGGACCGGTAGAAGGTGCCAATCATGGGGGATTTTATCTCCAGCTCATTGTTGGGCGCGGCGGCCGGAGTCGGCGCAGTGGCCAGCGTCGGCAAGGCCGGGACGAGTGGCGCGTAGTTCATCGCCGGAACATCTTCATAGCCTGGGAGCCCCCCACCGTTTCCGCCCCGCTTTAGCCGGATCTTGAAATCCTGTTTTTCGAGCTCAAACTCCGTGACGGAGTTCTTCTTCATGAGATCGATTATGGCTTTGATGTCTTTAAGGTCCACAATAGTTGTCCGTTAGAGTTTTTCGTCCCCCAGTTCCCGTCCTGGGTATGATAGCAAAAAAGCAGCAGCCGAATTTCGACTCTGCTTGTCTTCACTCAATTTCCAGCAGCATAGCCAGAGCAATAATTACGTCAAGAATTAAAAAAGCAACCAACCATATGACCCTTAAACTAACCCAGAATTAGCCGAAAACAAGCCGTTTTATGCGTGTTCAAGCGACTCGATAACGTTAATGGCCGCTTGCAAGCCCAAAGTGTATGATTGGGCGCCAAATCCGCTTATTTGCCCCCGGCAAACCGGCGCTATCATGGACACGTGGCGGAATTCTTCCCGTGCATGGACGTTCGAGAGATGGATCTCAATGGTCGGAATCCGGACCGCCGCGATGGCGTCGCGCAACGCGACGCTGGTATGGGTATAACCCGCCGCGTTCAACACCACAGCGTCAAACGTGCCCTTGGCTTCCTGAATCCAAGTCACCAGTTCACCCTCGATATTTGACTGTCGGAACTCCACCCGTGCCTGGAGACGTTCAGCCTCGGTTCGCACCAAGGCTTCAATTTCCCCCAGGGTCACCCGCCCGTATTTTTCCGGCTCCCGCTGCCCCAGCAGATTCAGGTTGGGTCCATTCAAAAAAAGGATTTTCATCCAAGGCAGGAGGTTAGGCCGGGGAACGGCGCTTGTCTAACGGTTTCAGCGGGTCGGGGGCGCTCTCCGGGACCGGTTGCGCCTCGTTTTGCTGCCTGCCCCAGAGCCAGCCCAAAAGGGCAAACGCGGGCCAAGCCAAAGCGGGGATATAAAGACTAAACTCGATGAGGCTCTGCAACGCCCAGCCCAGGAGGCCTAGCCACACGGCGAAATCCACCTGGTCTTTGCGCGCCACCCGCCAGGCGCGGCTCAAGCCAACCGCCATCAAACCCAGGTAGAGTGCCGCGGCCGGGAACCCGCTATCCGAAGCCTGCTCCAGGTAATCGTTATGAGTCAGTCGGGCCATTTCAGACTCGGGGCGCTTAATGGCCC
>JBBQYD010000152.1:0-10533 GCA_038209025.1 Verrucomicrobiota bacterium
GGAGGCGGGGCTGCGAAGCCCCCCGACGGACAGTGCCACAGAGAATATACCGCCAGGCCCGCTCTTTGGAGTGTGCCGGGTAAGGGTGAAAGGTGGGGTAAGAGCCCACCGCTCCAAGCGCAAGCGCGGAGGCACGGAAAACCCCATCAGGTGCAAGGCCAAATAGGGGACAGCGGAGCGGCCCGCTCCATGCTCCGCGAACAGCGGGGTGGGTCCCGGGTATTGGCCGCCTAGACAAATGATTCTCTCCCCGGTTTACCGGGCAGACAGAATTCGGCTTACAGTTCTTCCAGGACCGCTCTTTTTCAGCGGTGCTCCAGCACCGCCGCCGGGCTGCTGTTGCCGCTGCGGTCGAGTGCGGTCAGCGCCACGGCTTCCGGTGCATGGCTCGGCAGCGCTAGTGAAGTCCGTTCCCCATCCAGAATCTCAGTCCGCCACTGCCCGTCCCGACGTGCTTGCAGCACCCAGAAACGGACCTTTTCCGCGTCGCCCGCTTTCCACGACGCCTTAAGCCCCGGACCGGCCCCGGTCAGTTTTAGTTGCGGTTTCGCGGGGGGCTTGCGATCCAGCCATGTGGCAGCGGGCGGCACCGCTGGTTGCGGGTAGGCATCCTGCAGCAATGCGGCCCGGAAATCCGCGTTGCGCATCAGGCTTTTCATGTTCCAATGCACATGTCCAGCGGCTCCAGGGTCTTTCCGGGTGATCTGAATCTGATTAATGATTTCAGCCGGTTTCCAGGTGCGGCCCACTTTCGTCGAATCCACGCCCGACAAAACATGACGTTTCATGGGGTTCTGGCCAGTCCACCAATCCAGCAGCACCGGGAAACTTTGCGCCTGCTGCTCAATGCCCCAGTAAAGCTGGGGCACCAGGTAATCCATCCAGCCCTCGTTAATCCACTTGCGCGAATTGGCATACAACTCCGTGTATGCGTCCAGCCCGCGAATCTGCGCCGGGTTGTTGGGCCGCCAGATGCCAAACGGGCTGATGCCAAACTTCACCCAGGGTTTCTCCGCTTTGACCGACCGATAAACACGCTCAATGAATTCGTCCACATTGTGCCGGCGCCAGTCATCCCGGCTGAGCTTGGTTTGTTTGCCGTACTTTTCCCAACTCCGCTCATCGGGGAACGGTATTTCCTTGCCGGCCGCGTCCCGCTCTTTGTACGGGTAGAAATAATCATCGAAGTGAACCCCATCCACATCGTAGCGTTTCACCACATCCAGCACGACCTTCAGCGAGTGGGCCTGGACGGCTTTCTCGCCGGGGTCCAGCCACAGATGCCGCCCATAAGTGCGCACGAGTTCCGGGTGGGTCTTGCTAATGTGCGTCGCGGAAACCGGTTGTTTGGCCGAGGGATGCCGTGCCCGATAGGGATTAAACCACGCATGCAACTCCAACCCACGTGCGTGGGCCTCCCGGACGACATAGCTCAGGGGATCGTAAAATGGCTCCGGCGCCTTCCCCATGGCGCCCGTCAGATACTCCGACCACGGCTCAATCCGCGAGGCGTAGAGCGCGTCGCACCCGGGGCGCACCTGGAAAACCACCATGTTCAGCTTCAACTCCGCTGCCCGGTCCAGGATCGCGAGCAGCTCGGTTTTTTGGCGTGCCACACTGATGGAGTTGCTTGAGGGCCAGTCAATATTGGCCACCGTCGCAACCCAGGCGCCGCGATATTCCCGCGCCAGAGCCGGCGGGGTCAGGCGCGATGGTTGATACGTCGCCGCCGGCGCCTGGCACACCAGCAGGCAAAACCAAAACAGGGAACAGAATCTCATGACGCCATCATGGCCAAAAATGGCGGGACCTTACAACAGCGAAAACTGGCATTAAACCAGGAAGGCCAGCGAGGAGGCGAATGGCAAAGGAGAAGCAGGAGCCAGGAAGGCCGGCAAAACGCGGCGCACCCAGGAGGCGCGCCGCGTTTGAACAACGGGATTCTACAGGCTGGCGGAGGCCGCCGCGGTTGCGGGCATTTCGTTGGGGCAGGGCTGGTTGATGGGCATGTCCGCCTGACGGTCGGTCGGCTGGACCAGCCCTTGCGCGAGGAGGTATTGCTCGACTTCCTCTCCGCTGATGTCTGCCAGCATCCGGCCATCTATCTCGACGCAGGGGCTTAAGGCCTGGCCGCTTTTCTCGATCATTTCCTGCCTTTGGGCGGGAATGCGGATGATGTCCCGGTCTTCGAAAGGCAAATCGTATTTGCGGAGGGCGGAGCGGACGCCCTGGCTCCAGCCGCAGGTGGGTTTGAGGTAGGCAATGATTTTCGGTTTATTCATAGTAACAATTCGCTTCTATAATGACATAGGTTTGGAAATATTCAAATTGACGGCTCTCATTCCTGACCTCAGCCTAGTCATTCATGCCATTCCGCGTATTAATAGTCCCTGACAAATTCAAAGGCACACTGACCGCCGCGAAAGCCGCCTCGGCCATTGCGTCCGGCTGGCGGAGGGCTCGGCCCGGCGATTTGCTGACGCTTTTGCCAATGTCCGACGGCGGAGACGGCTTCGGTTCCTTGACGGGTCAGCTTCTGGGCGCCGTGAGGAAAAGCGTTGAGACGATTGATGCCGCCCACCAGCCCTGCCGCGCCTCATGGTGGTGGGAGCCTAAATCGCGCATTGCCATCCTGGAGTCCGCCTCAGTCATCGGCCTGGCGATGTTGCCGCGCAACATGTTTCACCCGTTTCAGCTCGATACTTTCGGCTTGGGCCGCCTGCTGGCGTGCGCTGCATCGCTGGGCGCGCGCACCTGCCTGGTGGGCGTGGGCGGCAGTGCTACAAACGACGGCGGATTCGGCTTGGCTCGGAGTCTTGGCTGGGAGTTTTGGGACCGTTCCGGCCATCCAATCACCGAATGGACCGCCTTGGGCCAGTTGCATCGGGTTCGGCCGCCTGACGGCAAACTGGGCCTTCCGAGCGTTCGGGTGGTTGCTGACGTCACCAACCCGCTGCTGGGCCGGCAGGGCGCCACCCGGGTGTATGGGCCGCAGAAAGGCCTGCGTCCGCAGGACCTTGCTGTGGCGGAAAAATGTTTGCGGCGCTTGTCGGGGGTGCTGCTCAGGGATCTGGGGGTGGACCTTGCTGACACTCCGGGGTCGGGGGCTGCTGGAGGATTGGGATTCGGGTTGCAGGCCTTCATGGGGGCGGCTCTCTCGCCCGGTTTCGAGGTTTTCGCCCGCTATGCCGGCCTGCACGAGAAACTGCGAGACGCCGACCTGGTCATCACCGGTGAAGGTCGGATAGACGGGTCGAGTGTCATGGGCAAAGGTGTGGGCCGCATTGCCGACCTCTGCAAACGGCGCAAAATCCCCTGCATTGGATTGGGCGGCATGGTGGAGGACTGCATCAGGCAATCCAATGCCTTCATGGCTGCCGGGGCACTGGTGGATCTCACGACCCCCGAAGGCGCCACGGCGAAACCTGCGATGTGGCTGCAAAAACTGGCTCTGCAGACCGCGAGCAGAGCCGAGGCTCTCGGGCATCTCCCTTAAGCGCCGGCCCCCTCCGCTGGCGGCAGCGGACGTGGGTTCCGCCCCAATCAATTGCTAGGCTTTCAGTCCTCTCAGGTCGGGTTTGAACGACTCTTTCTGGCGGAGCATTTCTTGCCAGGTTACGGTCGCTTTCCGGTAAGCGGCCGTGCGGCCGAGGATCGTGCTCAGGTTGCTGCGCACGCTCTGGGACACCGTCGGGTTCGAGCAGTCCCCTTTACCGATACTGTTGTGGAAGGTCTCAATGTTGGTTACCACACCGTCCGTAAAGAGATTTCCCACCTCCCCTGAGGTGCGCAGATCCTTGGTATGGACGGTGACTTTCCCGAAATAATGGGTATCGATGGTTCCACTGAGCCCGTAAGCCCGGCACATAATGTCATCGTAGCCGAAACCTGACTGATGGGAATTGAAGCTGACGAGCAGATCGTTCGGAAACTTGTAAACAACGGCGAAATGGTCCCAGCAATCTCCCAGGAATTCCCGTTTTCTCCCGCCGGTGCCCCAGGCTTCGATGGGATTGGCATTGAGCATCCAGCACGCCACGTCAATCGCGTGGATGTTCTGTTCGGTGATGATGTCACCGGAGAGGAGGCGGCTCACGCCCCAGGCGCGCAGGCGCGTCTCCGGGTCGTTGGGGCTTTTTCGAAGCAGTTCGTCCATTTGGTTCCATGTGGCGCCGCACTGGTAATTTGCCTCCAGCGACACCAGCTTTCCCAGTTCTCCCCGGTGGAGAACCTGAATGGCCTCCTGGTACAGCTTGTTGGCCCGGGTTTGAAAATCGACCAGGAAACAGAGTTTCTTGGCGGTGGCTTTGCGCCCGCTCTCTTCCACCGACAAACAGCCTGGAACATCCACGGCAATCGGTTTGGCGAGGTAAACGTGCTTTCCGGCCTCCACCGCGGCGGCGGCGTGTTCCGGATGAAAATACGGTGGGGTTTCGATCATCACCGCGTCAAGCGGTTGCTCGAGCAGACGCTTATACCCGTTCAGGCCGGAAAACCGTTTTTCGGACGGGACGTTGAATTGCTGGCCCGCCTCTTCCAGCTTCTCCGGAAAATAGTCCGCCAGGCCGGCAATATTGTATTTCCCATTCTTCGAGAAGAGGTTGGCGATCCACCGCCCGCGGTGGCCGCACCCGATCAGGCCGATGTTGAGTTTGGCGGTGGCCGCCTGCCCGCGCACCAAGCCGGGAGCAATGAGATTGAAGGCCAACACGGAGGCGCTTGTCCCCGCCAGAAACCGGCGGCGTGTAAGATGAGAAGCAGCGGGTGAGTTCGATTCAGGGGTGTTCATAAGGGAGGTTCCGGTGTGCGGGTTTTGCTGATCCACGGCAGGTTGGCCGGTTTGTGCGGTTGCACATTCGGCGCGGTTCAGGATGTTGAGTTCGTTGTTCATCCGGGAACCAGGGAAATACAACAGCTTACAGGTGCGCTGTCAATCATTAGCACGATGCCATGAATGGTTGGGAGGCGCATTATTGGCTTGAAGAGCCGTCGACTTCCTTGCGGTTTTCTGAAGGCCGCGCCTTCGACTCTCCGCCCACCCCGGGACGTCAATGCGGAATGGGTCGTCAGTTGCCCCTTTTGATCAGGAAATAGACGCCCGCCATAACTCCCAGGCTCAAGCTGGACATGACAAGAGCGGAGCCGATGACATACGACACTGCTGTCATGAGAATTCCACCGCCCATCGCACTGATCGATTGCTGTCTTTTCCCGTAAATGAAATATCCCATGCCCACCGAACTCCAGAACAACGAAGCAAAAAGCGAACTTGTGTTGAACATCTGGGTTTAAGATGCCATCGAAAACGGTTGCTGTCAGGTGCTTATCGCAGCGGTTGGCTCCCATCCTGGCATTGCGTTCCGGCCGCCCGGCACGCGTGCGAATCAAGCTACCCCCGCCTCAAAACACCCAGGAAGGCTCCTGGTGCATCAGGGCTGTTCCTCCAAAGCAGCCCGGGCGCACCGGCGAATTCGGCAAGAATTGCGAGGAACGCCAACCCCGCTGAAAACCGTCTTATGTAAATTAGCGCTACTATTATTTTTAAAGCGCTTGCCTTTAGGCTTAATTATGTTTTACATAGGCAAGTTCGATTGAACATAGTACTGGCAGAAATTTTATTCAATTCTTATGAAAAAGATGATCTGGCTCTTCTTGTTGCTGCCCGCCGTGGTGCAGGCCCAATTCAGTTTTATAACTAATAGCGGCAGTATCATCATCACAGGGTACACCGGTTCCGGTGGTGCAGTGGTGGTCCCTGATATGACCAACGGCCTGCCTGTGACGAGTATTGGGGGTGGCGCCTTCGAGAACAAAACCAGCGTTACCAGCGTCACGCTTGGCACCAACCTCACCAGCATCGGCTCTGCGGCCTTCCGGTGGTGCCACGGGCTGACTAACGTCACCCTCGGCCCCAACCTTGCCAGCGTGGACGAATACGGTTTCTACGGCTGCTCCAGCCTGGTCCGCGTGGCGATTCCCAGCAGTTTGACCAGCATCGGACCAATGGCATTCGCCTGCATCAGTGCACCGTCCAGCCTTATAGCCATTGACGTGGCCACCAACAATCCGACCTTTTGCAGTGTGGACGGGGTTTTGTTCAACAAGAGCACGAACACCCTCATTCAGTGTCCCGTGGGCAAGGTCGGCAGCTATGCCATTCCTGAAAGTGTTACCAGCATCGGCTACGGGTCGTTCTATTACTGCGCCTATTTGACCAGTGTCACTATGCCAAACAGTGTCACCAGTATCGAATCCTTGGCGTTCGCCAATGCCAGCCTGACCAGCATAGCTCTCAGCACCAACCTCGGCAGCATCGGCTATTGTGGTTTTTTTGACGCTAACAGCCTGGTTAGTGTGGTAATCCCCGCCAGCGTCACCAGCCTTGCTCAATTTGCCTTCGGCCCCTGTGCCAGCCTGACGAACATTGTCGTGGCCACCAACAACCCGGCCTTTTGCGGTGTGGCAGGGGTCTTGTTTAACAAGAGCACGAACACGCTCGTTCAATTTCCGGCGGGTCTGGCCGGGAGTTACACTATCCCCAACGGCGTCACCAATATCGGCGATGGCGCGTTCTATGTCTGCGACGGCTTGACCAACGTCACTGCCCCGTCCAGCGTCACCCGCATCGGCGAACAAGGTTTTGCCTTCTGCTACGCCCTGACGGGTCTCGGTCTCCCCGGCAACGCTCCGAGTCTTGGTTGGGAGGCTTTCTATGTTACGCCCGTGACAATATATTACCTACCCATCACCTCCGGGTGGGTGGGGACCACTTATGGCGGGCGTCCGCTGGTGCCAGCCTACCCGCAAATAACCGCAGGACCACAAAACCGCACCGACAGCGTGGGTTCGACGGCGTCCTTCAAAGTCACGGCAACCGGTGCCGCCCAACTAACCTATCAATGGAGCAAGGATGGCACCAACCTGCTAGACAACGGAGCCATTGTGGGGGCTAACAATGCCACCTTAATCATCAATAATCTTCAGTTGCAGAGCGCAGGAAATTACCTGGTGGTGGTGACCAATGTCTTTGGCCGTGTGAGCACGGGCGCCTTGTTAACCGTGACCTTATCAAGCCCGGCCACCGACTTTGATTTCTACACCAACGGCGGAAGCATCACTATCAACGGTTACAAAGGGCCCGGGGGTGCGGTAATCATACCGGATTCGATCACCGGGCTGCCGGTGACCAGTGTTGATGGCTATGCCTTCTACTCCAGTTCCAGCCTGACGCGCGTCACGATTCCCAACAGCGTTACCAGCATTGCCTCCTATGCGTTTTATTATTGTCCCAGCCTGACCAATGTGGTCATCGGCAGCAGCGTGACCAATCTTAGCAGCCTCGCCTTCGGTTCCTGCGCCAGCCTGTCAGGCATAACTGCGGATAATGGTAATCCTGTCTTTAGCAGCGAAGCTGGAATCTTGTTCGATAAATCCCTGACGACACTCATCAAATATCCCATGGGGTTGGCCGGAAGTTACACGATTTCCAACCGGGTCACCGCCATTGGTAACGGAGCTTTTTCCGACTGTTCCGGCCTGACGAGCGTCACGATCCCAAACAGTATCAGCAACATCAGCGACAGCACGTTTGAGAACTGCACCGGCCTGACCAATGTAGCGATCCCGAACAGCATCACCAACCTTGGCAACATGGCGTTCAGCTCCTGCTCCAGCCTGACCAACGTCACGATTCCCAACAGTGTCCTCCGTATTGGCGATAGTGCGTTCAACTACTGTCCCAACCTGACCAACGTCACGATCCCCGACAGCGTCACCAGCATCGGGGGTAGCGCATTCAATGGCTGCGCCAGCCTGACCAGCGTCACGATTCCCGGCAGCGTCACCAACATTGGCGGCAATGCGTTTGGCAATTGCGCCAGCCTGACGGCCATAAATGTGGATACCAATAATCCCGCCTATAGCAGTGGGCTGGGGGTCTTGTTCAACAAAAGCCAAACCACGCTCATCCTCTGTCCAGTCGGCAAAGCCGGAACCTATGCGATTTCAAACATCTGCACCAGCATCGCCGACAATGCGTTCACCGGCTGCGGCAGCCTGACCCAGATAACGATCCCCAACAGCGTTACAGATATTGGCAATGGGGCTTTCTGGCAGTGCTTCGGCCTGACCGGCATCACGCTCCCCAGCAACCTGACCAGCATCGGCTTTGGCCTGTTCGAGGACTGCGCCGGCCTGAACAGCATCGCGATCCCCGGCAGCGTCACCAACATCGGCCCCATGGCGTTCATGAACTGCTCCAGCCTGACCAACGTTACGATCTCCGGCAGCGTCACCAATATTGACTTCAATGCGTTCGGCAACTGCAGCAGCCTGAAAGGAGTTTATTTCCTGGGCAATGCTCCGAGCGGCATGATGGTTTTTCCTGGCGTCACTGCTGCGACTGCCTATTACCTGGCCGGCACCACTGGGTGGGGTTCCTATTTCGGCGGGATGATGCCCGGCGGTCCCAGTTATGGCGCTATTCCCACAGCCCTGTGGAGCCCGCCCAGTACGCTCGATCTGCAGTTTCCCAGCAACAGCTATGGCGGGCAATCAAATCAGTTTGGTTTCAACATCATTGGCAGCATCAATCCGGTGGTGGTGGAAGCCTGCACCAACCTCTCCAACCCGGTATGGCTGCCGGTTTACACCAATACGCTGACCGGTGGCACGATTCCATTCAGCGATCCGCAATGCACTAATTATCCCGGCCGTTTCTACCGCGTGAGAACGCAATAGTATCAAAACTCCCGGTTGATTTAACCGCTGGTCAGGTTGGTTTACGAAGAAAGTGACGGCAGTCAAGGCAAAGCCCCCGCTGGTTTACCCTGGCCGGCCAAAGCGCGGGCGGGGCTGTCCGGAGCGAGGCGATAGTCGCGCTGCGCTGGGGCGGCGAACTTCGGGTCGGCCAGCCGGGAGTGGAGGTCCAAGCCGCGCGGGCGCATGAAGGTGGCGAAGACTTCTGCGCCAACGGTTTCCTTGTCCCAGAGCGCCCAGGGGCCGCGGGGCTGGAACCAGCAGTTGTAGTCCATCGTCAGCGCGGCGGTCCAGTCGCGCCCTTGCAGGCGCAAGAGACTGTCCGTCGCATGGCAGAAGATGTTATAGCGGACGACCACGTTGGTGGTGGCGGCGGAGTTGTCGTAGAACATGAGATGGCGCCCGTTGGGATCCGGCCGCTGGCCGTGGGCCCAGCCGAGCCCCGCATCCACGCAGGTGTTGTTTTCGAACAGAATATTGCACGCCCGGCTGGCCGGGCCGCGGTTCCAAAATTCAAAGGAGTATTCGCTGTTCCAGATGACGTTGCGGCGATAGGTGATGTTCTCCTGCATATTCGTCCCGTCGCCCTGGTTGGTTAGTGCGGCATCGTAGATCTCCCAGATGCGGCAATCCTCCACGAGGCAGTCGTGGGCGCTGGACCAGAATTCGATTCCGTTCCCAAAACGGACCGGTTTGCCATCGGGTGGCGTGAATTGATGGCCCCCGCCGATGTAGGAAAGGTCGCAACCCCGAATCGTGATATGATGGGTGCTGCCGCCGCCGATGCCGTGGGCCGCACCATAGCGCAGGTCGAGGTTCTCGCAGCTCACATAGCCGCATCCGCCTTCGTCGATGATATGCCGGCGCAGTGCCAGTTCGATGCTTTGGTGGCGTGTGGCCGGATTGGCGTCCGAGCGGAGCTTCACCTGCCACGAGCGGGGGTCGTAGAGGTAGTCTCCGTCGCGGCGCAGCTCGGCTTCGCTCCACTTCTTCACCCCGGTGGTCTTGCCCTGGTCGAAGATGATGTTACCCACGTCCACCGACAGCGGGGTGGCTTGGTTGCCCTGCGCTTGAATGATCCGCCCGGGCCTCAGCATCAGCGTGGTATCAACGGGCAGCGTGCCGCCGAGGAACACCGTGAGCCGGGCGTCAACAGCGCTTTGCCGCGCGTGGAATCGGATGGTGAGCTCGGTCCAGTTCGTGCCGATGGAGGGGAGTGCGGTTTCGGTCGCGGCGTAAGCCGTCCACGGCGGGCCGCTTTTCATCAAAGAGACCGAGGCGGGCGTGAATGGGCGCGTGGCCTGCGCCCGGAAGGTGAAGAGATAATACTCACCTTCCCGCACGGTTAATCCCGGAATGGACAGTTGCAGGTGGTTGGCACGCGTCCCGGGGTTGCGGCAGATCAACCGGAGCACGGTTGCGCCTTCTGTGGCCAGCTTCTCCCGGGTGAGAATGCAGGACGCGCCGGCTTCCTGATGCAGCGCCCAACGTGCCTGCGGCAACTCGGCCTGAACGCCGACCGGTTCAAAGCGCAATGGCAGCGTTGCCCAGAGACTTTCGCCGGCGGGTTCCCAATCCTCGGCACGAGCCGCAGCCACCGAACCCAGCAGGACGGGTTTGTTCCCCTCACCAAAGGCGCCGTAGGTGATGAAGCAGCGGCTTCTGCGTCCAGTCGGAGTCGTTCACCAGCGCCTCGTAGTCGGCCGCGGCAATCGACTTCTTCGAGTAGTTGCACGAGACGATGAAGCGCTCTTTCTCTTCGCTCCAGTCGGAGCG
>JBBQYD010000153.1:0-10520 GCA_038209025.1 Verrucomicrobiota bacterium
GACGCGGGGTCGCATCGCCGACCCTTCGCCGGGCGTAGTCCGCATAAAACCACAAGGTCAGCAGCCAGAAAAGCGTGCTCAACACGTCCTTGCGCTCGGAGATCCAGGCCACCGACTCGACGTGCAGCGGATGCCAGGCAAACAGCGCGGCCACCACGAGGCTCGGTCCCGGCTCCCGAGTCATGCGGTACAGCACAAGGAACAGCAGCAGGCTATTGGCGGCATGAAGTAGCGCGCTGACCAGATGATGCCAGCCGCCGGCCTGGCCAAACAGCTCCACATCCGTCATGTGCGAAAGCCAGGTCAGCGGATGCCAGTTGCTGGCGTGTTCGCCGGCAAAAGCCCAGGCCACCCCGGTCCAGGTCAGACCGTTCTGCACTTGCGGATTCAGCGTCACATAGACCGGGTCGTCATAGTTGACGAAGTCGAACCGGTGCACGGGCCAGTACAAGGCCAGCGTCAGGGCGGCCAAGAGCAGGCCATAGCCTACCAGTCGGAGCTTGTTCGTTGTTTTATCCATGCGTGGGAAAGCCGAACGGCTCAGCTTAATGATGGGCCAGGAACTTCAGCAAATGAATTCCCCACCCCTCCGCGGAGTGCGCCCCCTGCCACTTACCGTTACCGGCCTCTCGATCCAACCGCTGCGTCGTTCAGCCCCGTGCCCCAAGCTTGTGGGTCGCATGAGGGTGGCTCGCTACTCCCAAGTATATGGCTTGTAGCTGGCTTGGAGAGCTGCTTTGGAGCAGCGCTGGTGGGCGGTTGAATACGGCTGGCAGACGTGAAATCCGAGGGCCGAAATCCGAGATCCGAACCAGGAACCGCTCCAGAAACCAGCCAGCCCCTGGGCAAAAGCTTCCTGCGGATTTCGGCCCTCGGATTTCGGATTTGGACCGGGCTGAGGTGGCTTTTCCCGCAGACGGAATTTGCTTTATCCGGTCCCGCAAATACAGTTGGCCCATGAAAATTACCGGCCTACTTCGCGCCTTCCGCCCCGGTCTCAGCTCCTGCCTCCTGCTCGTGCTCGCCACCTTGTCCCTCAACCTCTGCGCCGCCAATCCAGCTTACAATGTTCTCTTCCTGGCGGTGGACGATTTGCGGCCCGAACTGGGCTGCTACGGTCATCCGTTGATCAAATCGCCGAACATTGACCGGCTGGCGGCGCAGGGGCTGCGCTTCAACCGAGCCTACTGCCAGGAAGCCTTGTGCAACCCTTCGCGCGCGTCGCTGCTCACCGGGTTGCGCCCGGCGACCCTCGGCGTGTTTGATCTCGCCACCCATTTCCGCGACCGGAAACCGGACGTGGTGACCTTGCCGCAGATCTTCAAGAAGAACGGCTACACCAGCATCTCGCTCGGCAAGATCTTCCACACCACCAACGGCAATCACGACGACAACGAGTCCTGGAGCGAACTGCCCTGGCGCGGCCCGGCGGGTCAACCGGAGGAGCCGGACGGTCCCGAGCGCGCCAACCCCAAAGGCAAGAAGAAGGGCAAAGCGGCAAGCGCGGATCATTCGGACACCCTGCCTTTCGGAGACCCGGATTGTGACGATGATGGACTCCTCGACGGCAAGATCGCCACGCACGCGCTCGCCGTGTTGCAGCGGATTAGAGACAAACCGTTCTTCCTTGGCGTCGGCTTTCACAAACCCCATCTCCCGTTCGTGTCGCCGAAGAAATATTGGGGCTTCTACAAGGTGAGCGATCTTAAGCTGGCGCCGAATCCATTCCTGCCGAAAGACGCGCCCGCCTTCGCGAGCAACGACGCGTCAGAACTCCGCCGTTACCGGGATGTCCCCGACGCCGGGCCCGTTTCGGATGAGGCCGCGTTGCACCTCATCCACGCCTACTACGCCTGCGTCAGCTACGTTGATTCACAGGTGGGCCGCGTGCTGGCGGAGCTCGACCGCCTCGGGCTGCGCGAGAAGACTATCGTGATTCTCTGGGGCGATCATGGCTACCATCTGGGCGAGCACGGCACATGGACGAAACGAACGAATTGGGAAATCGCCACGCGCGCGCCCCTGATCATTTCGGTTCCGGGCCAAAAGACGGCGGGAGCAACGACCGAAGCGCTGGTGGAATTCGTGGACATCTATCCGACGCTCGCCGAATTGTGCCAAATTGCGCCGCCAGCAAATCTAGAAGGTAAAAGTTTCCGGCTGCTCCTCGAAAATCCCAGGTGCGACTGGAAGACCGCGGCCTTCAGCATTTATCCAAAGGACATTCCCGGCGCGGGGAAAGGTTTCGGGCGCGCCATGCGGACGGATCGTTACCGGCTGGTGGAATGGTCCGCGAGCGGGAGCGAAAAGCGATCCTACGAACTTTACGACCACGCCACCGATCCGCAGGAAAACGTGAACGCCGCCAATCTGCCCGAGAACAAAGAAATGCTCCACGGGCTCCTGGATCGGCTCCATGCGGGCTGGCAGAAATCCCTTCCCCACGAAACCGGCGCTCCGCAGTAGCACGGTTGGATGCTGGTCCGGTTGAGCCACGGTGAGTTGGTCGAGAGTGAGGGCTCGTTCAAAACATCTCCTGAATTGATGAAACCAGGCCACGCATTTGTGTTTGCCGAGTCGCTGCCGCAGACCACGTAATCCTTGAGGGCCTCGCGGGCGGCGCTCCGGAGGATCAGTCTTTCCCGGGGGTGGCGGCTTTCGGCAGCGGCACCGCCGCGCTGGCGCGGGAGGCGGCCCCCGCCTGGGCTTTGGCTTCCGCCTTGGCCTGATCCGCCCGCAACCGGTCATCTATCTCTGCGGCATCGACCGGGTGGATTTTGCGAAAGTAAGCGTTGGGTTTGGCCAGGTCTCGCTTGTGCAGGAGCAGGGTTTCAAACCGGTCGCCGGTGCTTAACTCATACTCCACGTCCATCTTGATCGCGTCAAACGGGCAGACCTCCACGCAAATCTGGCAGCTCATGCACACGGAGATGTCGATATCGAACACTTTGGGTTGGAACTGCAACTTGCCCAGGTAATCCGGCTTTTTGACCGCGTCTTTGACAATGTATATGCACTGGGGCGGGCACTCTTTTTCGCAGATCTGGCAGGCCACACACCGCAGCCCCAGGAGGGGGTCGGCGCCGTCAAAAACCAGGAAGGGGAAATTGCGCGCCGCCTCTTTTTGAGGCAGCCGCTCCTCCGGATACTGCACGGTAGTCAGCCGTTCCGGGGAGACGTAGCTCCCCAGGAAATTGCGCGCCGTCACGCCTAAACCCTTAATGATGCCTTTGCCCAACATGGCTTATAAGCAGGAATCTAGCACACCTCCCAGGCGGGCTGAAGTTCAAAGAAGCGTTCGGGCCCTTCCCCGCCGGGGCGCCGCCCGCCACGCACTAAATCACGCACTAAATGCTTGCAACTCCCTCGCGCAAATGTGAAATTTCTTTACTACATGAGCACGCATCTTTTTTCCCGTTTCGCTCGCCTCGGGATTTTTCCCGGGCTCCTCCTCACCCTGGTGCTGTCGCCCTCAGCCCAGGCTCAAACTCCGGAGTTCCGCGGTTTCTGGGTCGATGGCTGGGGCTCGGATCTTTGGACCGCCCCCAATATCTCCAACGTCGTCAAAACCACCCGCGCCGCCAACATGAACGCGCTGGTCGTTCAGGCCCGCCGCCGTGGTGACGCCCTCTACAATTCCAAGTACGAGCCCAAGTGCAAAGACATCGCCGCTGATTTCGATCCACTCGGCGAGATGATCGCCCAGGCCAAGAATACCACTAACGGCCCCGCCCTTGAGGTCCACGCCTGGATGGTCACCTACCACATTCATCAAGGCACCACCGCCCCCCCGCAACCCACGCATCCCTATAACCGCCACCCCGATTGGCTGCTCAAGGATTTCAACGGCAACACCCTCATCGGCAACGAATACACCTTCGATCCCGGCCATCCCGCAGTCCAGGCGCACACCTTCAATGTCGCCATGGATATCATTACCAATTATCCCGTGGACGGCCTGAATTTCGATTATATCCGCTATTCCAGCGTGAACGAAGGTTACAACGATGTCACCGTCGCCCGCTTCAACCGCCTTTTTAATCGCACCGGCAAACCCGCCACCACCGATGCCGTGTGGAAACAGTTCCGCCGCGATCAAGTCACCGGCCTGCTCCGTAAAGTTTACCTTCACGCCATCGCCGTCCGTCCCGAGGTCAAGATCTCCTGCGACACCATCACCTGGGCACCGGGCCCCACGAATGACCTCGCTTACTACAGCTCCTCCGCCGCCTGGAACAGCATCATGCAGGATTGGCGCGGCTGGATGGAGGAAGGCATCATGGACCTCAACATTACCATGAATTACTTCCGCCAGACCACCCACGCCCAGGAATACCTCAACTGGCTCAATTTCGCCAAAGACCACCGGTTCAACCGCCACTTCGTCAACGGCCCGGCCATTTACCTCAACAGCGTCAGCGACGCCATCGCCCAGATGCGCATGTCGCGCGATCTCAGCCCCGGCGGCAAGCGCGCCGATGGCGTTTGCGGCTACAGCTACCGCGTGACCAATAAAGATAGCGTGCCCCGCGCCGACTTCGTCAACGCGCTCGTCGCTCTGAGCTCCTACGACACCATGATGCCGCCCATCTTCAGCACCCCCGTCCCCACCCCGGCCATGCCCTGGAAGACCGCTTCCATTTACGGCCACCTCAAAGGCTTTGTTTACGGCAACAGCTCCACCAACCCCGTCGATGGCGCATCGGTCATCATCTCCGGTCCGTCTCCCCGGGCCCAAACCAACGACGCCACCGGTTTCTATGGCTTTGTGGAGCTCGCCCCCGGCACCTACACGGTCGAAGCCAGCGCGCCGGGCTGCCTGCCGCTCACCAATCAAGTCGTCGTCTCCGCCGGCGCCGTCCAGACTCTCGACCTCGTCCTCACCGTGATCAACGCCCCCATGGTCACCGTCCAGCCGAAGGACAAAATCGCGTTCGCCACCAGCAACATCACCTTCGCTGTATTCTCCACCGGCACGCCGCCTTTGAGCTACCAATGGCGCTTCGCCGGAGCCGACCTCCCCGATGGCACCAACGCCGTCCTCGCTCTCAATAACCTCGCCACCAACCAGGACGGCCTGTACGACGTCATCATCACCAACATTTACGGCGCCGTCACCAGCGATGTCGCCCGCCTGAAAATCTATGTGCCCCCGCCCCTCAGCCGCCTGGGCCTGAACTGGCAATTGCCTCCGCTCAGCCGTCCTTATCTCACCGTCAATTCGTTGCCTCTGGAACGTGGCCTCGCCTACGACAAAAAGACCGAGCGCCTGCTCATCGTCAGCCGTTCCGGCCCCAAAATTTATGTGCTCGACGCCCCCACCGGCGACGACCTCCACGAACTCAGCGTCGCCGGCGTTCTCGGCGGCACCTACCCTCTCCTCATGATCGGCGCGGCCGAGGACGGCGCAATCTATGCCGGCAACCTCACCACGGACGGCTCCGCCTCCGCCTTCCGCCTGTATCGCTGGGCGGATGACAACCTCGGCACCGCCCCCACCCTCGCTTACTCTGGCAATCCCAGCCCGGGCAACCCCCAACGCTGGGGCGACACCCTGGACGTCCGCGGCGCCGGCACCAACACCCAGATCCTCATTGCCTCCCGCCTGGGCACCAACGTCGTGCTCCTCACTACCGCCAACGGCACCACCTTCACCAACCGCAACATCTCCATCAGCGGCCTCGCCGGCGGTGATCTCGGCCTCGGCCTCGCTTTTGCCGAAGGCAACACTCTCTGGGGTAAAGCCAGCGGACGCCCCCTGCGCCAGATCGCTTTCGACCCCGCCACCGGCACCGGCACGGTCCTCCGCACCTATGGCGCCCCCGAGATTCCCAACGCTGTCTCTCCCATCAGTTACAGCTCCGATTTCAAAATGCTCGCCGGCATCAATATCAGCTCTCTCAACCATCTCCGGCTCTATGAAATTCCGGACGCACCGGCCGCCCCGGTCCTTGTGACCACCAACCTCTTCCCCGCGGATAACGACAACACCGCCGCCGGCACCGGCGCCGTCGATTTCGGCGGCAATCGCCTGTTCGCCCTGGATTCAAACAACGGCCTGCTCGCCATGGCCATCGCCACGCCGCCCGTGATCACCAGCGGGCCGCAGAACCTCACCGCTTTTGAAGGCGGCACCGCCCTGCTCTCCGTGCAAATCGATGGCACCGCCCCGCTGACCTACCAATGGTGGTTCAACAACAGCCCCCTCAGCGGCGCAACCTCCAACACCCTCGCCCAAACGCCCGCGCTCCCCGCCATCGTCGGCAGCTACTTCGTCGTCGTCACCAACATCGCCGGGGCCGTCACCAGCGCGCCCGCCATGCTGGCCGTCCAAATCCCGCGCCCGCCGAGCTTCTCTCAATTCTCCGTCCCCGTCGGCGGCCCGGTGCAAATTGCCGGCTCAGGCGAACCCGGCCAGTTCCTCATTCAATTCTCCGATGACCTCGTGATCTGGCGGGAGTTGGTCACCCTGGTCTCCACCAACGGCACGTTCAATTACGAGGATCCCGACCGCACCCTGCCGCGCCGCTTTTACCGCGTCCGCTGGCTGCCCTGATCCGCGGCGGGGACGATCCCCCACCGCGCCGCCGCCACCTGGCCCAGAGCGATGCCGCCGTCATTCGGCGGCACGCGCTGATGCCAATACGGCTGGAAGCCCCCCTCCCGCAGCCAGGCCACCGCCCTCCCGGTGAGCACCTGGTTCTGGAAACAACCGCCGCTCAGCACCACCCGTTCGCAGCCCGCCTCCCGGGCCACCTCCACAATGCCGGTCGCGAGCGTCTCATGAAAACGGCGCGCAATCACCGGCACCGCCACCCCCTCGCCCAGGCTCTCCAGGATACCCTCAATCATCGGCCCCCAATCCAGCACCGCCGGCCCCTCCCCTCCCTTTGCCAACCGCACCGGATACGCCTCCACCTTCCCCTCCACAACCGCCCCCATGCAGAATTCCAGTTCCATCGCCGCCTGCCCCTCGTGACGCACCGTCTGCCGCAGCCCCAGGATCGCCGCCACCGCATCAAACAGCCGGCCCACGCTGGACGTCCACGGCGAGTTCAACCCCTGCTCCATCATCTTCATCATCGCCGCCAACTCGCGTTCATTAACCTGCGAAATCACCTCCAAATCCTTCCGCCCCCCCGCCGCGTTCGCGAATAATTCGAACAAGACCCCCAGAGCCGCCCGCCGCGGTTCCTTGATCGCCCGTTCCCCTCCCGGCAGCCGAAACTGCCGCCAGTGCGCCACCCTCCGCCAGCAGTTCTCCGCCACCACCAAAAACTCCCCTCCCCAGATCGTCCCATCCGTCCCATACCCCGTGCCGTCCCACGCCACCCCCAGCACCGGCCCGCGCAGTTCATTCTCAGCCATGCATGACAGCACATGCGCCACGTGATGCTGCACGAACACACCACCCGCGCCGCTGTGTTCCGCCATTTGGCGCGCATACCGGGTGGATGAATAATCCGGGTGCAGGTCGGCGGCAATCAGGGCGGGCTGCACGTCATACAATCGCGGCAGGTCGGACGCCACCCGGATGAACGCCTCATGCGCCTCGCTCGTCTCCAGATCCCCAATGTGCTGGGAAACGAATACCTGTCCTCCCTTGGCCAGCGCGATCGCGTTTTTCAAATGCGCCCCCACGGCGAGGATCGTGGCCGGCCCCGAATCCATGCCCCCGGCAGGGCCCAGGGGGATGGGCAACGGGGCGTAGCCGCGCGACCGGCGCAGCACCAGTTCACGCCCCAGCATCAACCGCACAACCGAATCGTCCACGTGCCGCGCAATCGGCCGGTCATGGACAAGGAAAGCGTCGGCGATGCCGTTTAACCGGCGCACCGCTTCCTGTTCGTCGATGCAGATGGGCTCATCGCTCAGATTGCCGCTCGTGGCGATAACGGGGGCGCCAAATCGCGCGAGCAGAAGGTGATGCAGGGGGGTGTAAGGCAGCATCACGCCAAGATATGGATTCCCCGGCGCAATGCTCAGCGCAAGCGCGCCTGCGTTCGCGGTCCGCCGCCGCAGCAGCACGATGGGACATTCCGGCGAACGCAACAACCGCTCCTCAGGGGCGGAGATATCACAGTGTTCCCGCGCCGCCTGCACGGATGGAAACATCAGGGCAAAAGGCTTCTCCTCGCGGCGCTTTCGCTCCCTCAGCAACCGCACCACCGGTTCATCCTGCGCGTCCGCGATCAAGTGAAATCCGCCCAGGCCTTTCACCGCCAGAACCCGGCCCTGGCGCAATAATTCCAGGGTCCCGCGCAGGGCTTGCTCGTCGCCGGCCTCCAGGACGCGCCCGCCGCCGTCCCATAACGCCAGATGCGGGCCGCACTCCGGGCAGGCATTGGGTTGGGCATGGAACCGCCGGTCCAGCGGGTTTTCATACTCGGCCTGACAGCGGGCACACATCCGGAACTTGCGCATGGTGGTGTTCGGCCGGTCGTAGGGAAGCGCCTCAATGATGCTGTAGCGCGGGCCACAATGCGTGCAGTTGGTAAACGGATAGGCGAAACGTCGATTGGCGGGATCGAGGACTTCGGACCGGCATGCCGGGCAGGTTGCCAGGTCCGGCGCGATGGCCGCCAGTTTTTCCCCCGACGAATCGCTGGCCCGAATCTCAAATCCATCATAGCCAACCGGGTCGAGCCAGGAGGACTCAAAGCTTTCAATGAAGCTTCCCGGTGGTTTTTCACGCTCCAGACGCAGCCGGAATTCCTGCAAGGTGGACAACGCCCCCTCCGCCTCCACCGCAACACCCGCCACCGAATTGTTCACCCATCCGCGAATCGCCAGAGAGGCGGCCAACCGGTACACAAAAGGACGGAACCCCACTCCCTGCACTGTGCCGCGCAGCCTCACCCGGAGACGGATTATCGGATCGTGATGACTCATTCAAGTTCCACGAGCCAGCTTAATCCAGGGACGCGCTGAATAGCCAGACCGCTCCGCGTTGCGTCCGGTCCGATTTCACGTGTGGAAGCTGCCCCGCGCCAACCGACCCACCGCCGGCGATCCTGCCAACCCAATCGAGCAACTGGCTGCGAAAGGCTTTAGGATTGCCTCAAAAGTCGATTCCCCTGCCCGAAGGAACACGGGCGTTGGAAATTCGGGAATGGTCGGGCATGGCGGATACACTCTGGTTGAACTGAGCCGCTCCGAGCAAGACGTTCGAGCTACAGTGTCGAGTATCCCCATTCAGGGCGAGGGGAGCCTCGGAAGAGACGCTCGGCGACCGAGGTGGATAGGTTGGCCCTGCCAACCGTGGCTTCAGCCTCGCGCTGATCTTCAGAACTGTGGCAGCCGTGGTCATCACACTGAGCCTGCTCCGGGCATGGGCCAAAAGCAAACGAAAATCTCCGGTCAGCCACGCCCAATGCCGACGACCTTCTCGTTGCCCCGCAGGGGGGCGGTACTCGAGCGCACGGGGCATATCGTTGGCTGATGAACCCCTCCGAAAACATCTTCCCGGCCGCGGAACGTCTGAGCGTCCACAGTTTTCAGGCGCCTTTGCGTTCAAACCTCCCTCAAAAAGAGCTCACCGCTCAAACACAAGCGCCATACTGCCCGCGACTCTCCATCTCGGGCTGATCCGGGCTGGTTCAACTATGGGCGTATTTGCTGGCTCCGCTGCGCTCCGCAGCAATACACCCTTCAGGGTTAGGCCTGCTTGTGCTTGAGCAATTCGTGTACATGAGTCGGTTCAATTCGCTCGATCGACAACCGCTCCTCCGCCGGAGGGCGGTGCATGGGAAGGCACAACGCGAGGTACTGAATGAGAAACTCCTTACTCTGTCGCTGCCAACCGCAGTGCCAGCCGTGATTACCATATGAGTACACATACGCCCCATCAAACTGCCTGACCGCGATAAAGGCACCTGGGTCGGAGGGCGAAGGGTAGAAGGGATCATAGAATCCAAGCTGACGGTCTGCTGGCAGCAATGCCACTATGCGCTCAGCCAGACCAGTATGTAGGGGGTCATCTACGACGTAGTGGCATAGGTACGGTGACGCCTCACGTTTCAAGCCCTCCATTTCGTCCAGATATTCGCGCATATCACACGGGCCTAACGCCCAGCACCAGCGGCCGGAGCCAGCCGCCACCGGGCAACGAGTAGAGCACGAGCAGAACGGCTGGCTCCGGTCCGCTTAATGCTGTGGTTGGGGTCATGGCAACGGAACACCAGCATTCCGTAACTCTGTCTCCCATGCGGCGATGGCCTCAGCGCAGGTGGCACCAAAGTCTCCAAGGGGTTTGCCCGATTCGTCAACGATGGTCGCCGTGAGGGTCAGCTTCGCACCACCTCCACCCGAGCCACCGATGACAAGTTTGCCCGTGTGTGGATCCGTCGTCATGAAAACATTCGAACCGGCCTGCGTGCCAGTAGAGAGGCGAAGCGATCGTCGGAGACCGTACAGTTTCGGTACATGGCCTGAACGGGGAGGAGAGTTGAGTTTCGCATGTTTGTCCACGTTCCAAAGGTCGTGAATCAAGGCCGTTGAGCGGTTCGTGTCGATGAGCC
>JBBQYD010000154.1:0-10482 GCA_038209025.1 Verrucomicrobiota bacterium
GAACAACCCATCGCGTTGCACCGCGGCGATGTAGTTGGAACAGGATGAACCTGCGTTCAGGCTGATGTAATGCTGAAGGCAGGGCGTTGTCTGACCCGGGAACAGCCGCACCTTCAAACTCCCCTGGGAAAGCGCCTGGTATGAAGGCGGAGGTGACTCTGCACTGGGCAGAATGCCTGCCCCCGGCACTTGCCCAGACTGCGCGGAAGCCAATGCCAACAAAACCAGGAACCCAAGGCTGCAAAGTTTCATTCTGCGTGACATGCCCGCAAGGCCGTGGCCTGTTTGCCGCAGTGTGGTGGATTTTCGGGGCTGGTCGTGCATGTCATTTGTTGTTGGGAGACTGTCCGGGCCTTTGAGTCGGTGAGGCTGGCGCAAAGAATGCCTCGATGACCAGCGCGTCGCTCTTGCCTGAAATGTCCACATCACCCTTGAGCGGGTCGAATCTCTTGGCTGTCGTCGTCATCCCTTGGACAGAACATTCAACAAAAGAACAAAGCTGTTAATAATCCCGATGGCGAGCAAGGACAATCGTGAAGGCGACGTTCAGCGGCCGGCTCCAACGCGGGCATGAACCCAGCAAGCGACAGGAAAAGGGCTTGTCGCTGCTACCGACGACCCGCCTGCGCAGGCCGTAAACCTTGAGAAGGCCTAGCATAAACGTGGCCCCCACGACTGCGGGCGAAACCAATCGGGAAACGTGATCATCATATTCACATTTTTTCTGGCGAACCAGCCGAGCATCCGGGTGACAGAACAATCGGGGCGACATCGCTGCCCGCGATTCCTGCAAAGCTTACCCAAGCCACAACCTCAACCAACTCAATAAATCGAAACGTTACCATTACCGCTGCCACGATTCCGGGTGGCCACCTACAGTTCCATGAGCGTGAGAGAGCGTGCGCGGCGCGTGACGGAGAACGTTCCGCCGGAAGCAGGAGGAACAGCCGTCCCCATACGCTTTGATGGAAAGTTATCAGTCAACTGGAATTCTCGTCAATGGGGTCAGGGCGAAGTGAGTCTTGCCAGCCATGCCTGGGCGGCTTGGGGATCTTTTTGGAGCCATTGAGTAGCGATGCTCCGAACCAACTGGTTGCGTTTTGCCTCATCGGTAACGGCTGGCACCCAGGCGGCAGCGAGGTCGGCCCAGGTGGTCAGTTTCATAGATCGTCACCCATGGATTGGCTGTGTTTTCAACTACCTCCCTTTGTCGCGAGCCGGAAGGGACCGCGCCGGGTCCCCAAAAACCTCCCGCACTGCTTCGAGGTATCTCAGACCATGCACCGTGTCGGGTTCCAAGTAACTGCCTTCCGTCCATTCGTTCCAGCAATTGATATTCAGGATGCGCGGACCAGCCGTGTCCGGTTGGGCGAGCAGGCGTTGCCTGGTCATTTCCAGCGCGGTGCGGAAGTTGGCGGGCGTGTTGTCGCCGATGGTGTTGGTGAAGGGATAGCCGGAATTGTCGAGTTGATCCTTCTGGTCGCAGCGCGGGCTGGGATCCCAACCCATGCTGACGTTCGGGAAGAAGGGCACGTCGAACATTTTCTCCGCCTGGTCCCAGTATTTGAAATAGCCGTCGCGGAATTCGTTGTAATCGGTCTGCTGTTTGGGCAACGGGACGTGGTGAACCCACACATACGAGGTGACCGAGTCGAACCCAAGATCATGGACCAATCTGGCGGAATCCGCCGGGACCTTTTCGCCGGGCAGAATTGGCTCCCCCCAGACCACGGCGTTAAGGTGGAGGCCGGGCAATCCGGCGGCTATGGATTTTGCGCGGAATTGATCCAGCGCGGCGCGCGTGGCTTTCACCGAGCCGAAGCTGTCGAGCAGTCTGGTCAGGTCGTAGCAGGAGAAGTAAGGTTTGCCGTCAATCTTCCAGTAGGAGGGATGCTTGAAATAGTCCTTGAGGAGGTGATCGCTGATTTTCTCGAAGGCCGCCGGGGTGACCTGGCCGGGATACAGTATCTTCTTTGGGTCGCCTTTCGTGTAGGGGAACAAGTTGCCCTGCCAGTCGTGATTGGCCCACATGAAGGAAAACTTGATGCGGTAGTTGTTGGTTGCCTTGAGGAAGCCTTCGTCAATGGGGCGATCCAGGAACGGGCCGTCGGTGTAGTGATACCAATCGAAGATGAAGGCATCAATGCCGTGGTCGGCGGCGGCGGCGATCTTTTGGGCCATGACCTGCGGATCGGATTCGTCCTGATAACCCCAGAGCGGAACTTTGGGTTGTTGATGGCCGGGGAAACGGGGCTTGGCGGCTTGGATGAGCTGCCATTCACTCCAGGGCTTGCCACGAGTTTTCAAATTGCGCGGGTCGTTGGGGTGGTATTGTCCGAAGTAGTAGCTCGCGACAGTGACGGAACGGACAGCGGCTGGGTTCGTGCTGGTTTCATTTTGCGCGAGGACACCTGCCGCCCCTAAACCGAAAATCCAAAATGCGTGGCCGGTGCTGCCCACGCTTTTCTCCGCCAGCAATTCAAAACGCACCCGATGTTTCTCCGCCGGCAGGCCACGGGCAATTTCCCGCGTCTGCCGATACCCGCCCCAAGTCTGGTCGAACCAACCCTCCAGTTCTTTTGGCGAGCTGCCGTCCACCGTCACGCGCGCCCGGCCCGTTGCTCCGCGGATCACGTGATGCATTGTGAGCACGGCGCGGCCTGCAATCTCGAACTCGATCACGCTACCGGGTTGGTCGCTTTTCCAGCAACGGTTCGCGGCATCAAACGTCCACCCGTTGTTCGTGAGGGGGCGCAACGCGTCGGCCTCAATCAACGTCGTCTGCGCGAAAAGCTCGGTGAACAGCGGCGCAACCACGGGTTTTACCTCTAGCAACTGCTTTTCGCCGGGCAACGATGCGAGCGCGGATTCCAGAAGTCGCGTGATGAATTGCGCGGCGTAACCATGCCCCCGGTCGTTGGGGTGAACGATGTCCGCCTCCACGTCGCTCCATTGCAATCGTCCGGCCTGAATTTCCGGCCAGAGCGCGTCGCGGAAGCTGACCATGGGGAGACTGTAGTGTTGGCCCACCTTGGCCTGCCGTTCCTGCGCGTTGCTGCCGTTGTTGTGCATGGTGAACAACAGCATCACGGCGGGTTGATTGGGCAAAGCGAGAATCTGCCGGATCAGCCCTTCGAGTGTTTCGGCATAGTGCTGCTCGTTGGAGTCGTTGACCGCATACTCGACAATCACGAAATCCGGCGACTCCGTGAGTAGATCGCGACTGGCCCGCAGTGCGCCATAGTCCGAGCCGGTCGCGCCAATGCCCGCGTTGACAAATCTAATCGTGGCGCGCGGAAATGTTTCCCGCCACCACGCCGCCACCCGATTGCCATAACGAAACTCTGGTTTGCTCGCCGACGCGCCCTGCGTGATGGAGCCGCCGATGACGCCCACGGTAATCGCTTCACCACGGCGGGCTTTGGCCAAGACCCGCTGCAACCGTGCCGAATCGCCGTTGCTGACCAGTGCGCGGGCGCAGATCACCTCGTCGCTGGCGGACGGGTTGGTGGTCGCGGCGGTCGAACGCTCCGCCGCGATGGCCTCAAAGTTGGCGGCGGCCATAACCGCGAGCACGCACTGAGTCAGTTTGAGTTTCATGGTTCTTGGCTGGATTGGGAATGTTGAGATGTTTTTTCGGGCGAGGCGTTGGGCTTCGTTTCGTGCTTCAGCTTGGCGGCCAGGGCGGTGAGGCGGTCGGCATTGGTGCCCCCATCGGGGTTAAGCGTGGGGACGAGCCAGACAACCTAGAACCAGGGCTTGCTTAAGAGGTGTTCGCATATCGTTAGCCGCGTTGTTGATTCGGTTTCGTCACCCAATGGCGACACGCAAGGCTAAACGGCAACCGAGCCCTTGTCATTCACTTTGACTGTAGATGGCATCAAAACTGGCGGACGCGCAACCCAACTGCGCCCCTCCACCAGCGAATGAATACAAACCAGCAAGGCTCTACCGCTCAAGCCTGCGGAGAGCAAGTCGCAAGCGAGACCGCAACCCAACTGTGGTCATGTCTTCCCGCCGGCTTTCTGTTTCGCGGCCAGCACCGCCTTGTGGGCATCCGGGACCAGCACGCCTCCGCCGATCGGCGTCGCCTGCTCGTAAATCAGCGCTTCGATTTCCTTCGGCGCCAGCTTCGGATTGGCGCTTTTGACCAGTGCCGCAATGCCCGCCGCCTGCGGTGCGGTGCCGGACAACCCCGCCTCGATCTCGACGGGATGGAACCCTGGCGGGTCCGTCAGGAACCGGTCGGCGAACCCGAGCTCTTGCCCGCTGTCCCACCCCGCCGCGTAAGTGAAGCTGGACCGCAGCAGGCCCGGATACGGCCGCGGGTAATGGAACCACGAGACCACCACGCCGTGGTCCACCGCGTCCCGCACGGCACCGAGCAGCTTCTCATCCTTGTTGAACCATCCCGCCCAGCTTGAGCTCACCGCGTCTGCTTTGAGCTGGACCGCATATTGGAACGACCGCGCCATGTTGCCCGCCAGGTCGCCCCCGGCCCCGTGAGACTTGCCGCTGCACAGCACCGGCACGATCCGGGCCGCCGGCGCCACCGCCAGCAGGATTCGGCTCATATCGGTCCCGTGGAAGTTCTGCTTCGGCTCGTTGAAGTTCATCGGGCCGAAGTGGTTGGTGGCCTGGATGTGCGGGGCCAGCTCCGGGTGCTTGAGGTGGAAGCCCTGGTCGGTCACCACCACCAACGTGCCCGCGCCCCGGGTAATCTCCCACGCCTTCGGGCAGTTGAGCATATTCAGGAACCAGGGGACCTCAGTGTCCACGCCCACCGCCCCGGCCGCATCCAGCGCCCGGAAGCGGAACACCGACTGCTCGTTCCTGGGCTGGTAGCGAGTGGTCACCGGGTCCACGGAGACGTCGGTCCATCGGCCGCTTTCGATGGCCGTGCCCTGCCACACCGCGCGCGCGCCGGCGATGATCTTCTGGCTGATCTCGGCGGGTGCCAGCGCCGGCCACTTCTCGATCACCAGCGTCGCCACGCCCGCCGCCGTCGCCGCCGGCCCGATTGCCAAGCCGCGCATGGGGTCTACTGCCGAGAACACGTCGGTCGGGAATGTTCGGATCTGGCGGTTTAAGGGCTTCACCGCCTCGTCCCTCTCCGAGCTCTCAACCATCACCATGGATTGTCGGTTCACCCGGCCCACGGTCAGCGCCCCGAGCGCGTGCAGCTTGTTGACCCGCTCAATGGCCGCCCGCTCCTCCGATAAATCCGACGGCACCACCACCAGCACCCGCCGGGCGGTCAAATCGCGCGCCAGCTCAAGCAGCGCCGGCTCCGACAAGACGGCCAGATCGGGGACTATGGCCACCCGACACCCGGAATCCGCCAATCGTTCGCCGAGCCGGGCGTCGCCGGCCTCCTTCGCCCCGCAGGGCACGACCACCACCTCCGCCCCCGGCGCGATGTTCTCGACCAGCACCGCCGTCGTCTTATCTGACCCACCCTGCACCACCGCCACTTTGACCCCCTTGCCCGTCACGGCGGCATGAGCGATGGGCAGGCGAATGAACAGGCTGACAAAGTCCGGGTAGGGAAGCACACGCGAGACCACCTTGGAGCCCTTCCACTCCACCGGCCCGGCGTCCTTGGTTGGCGGCCGGGTCCACTCGCGCTTGACCGCCTGGCTGAAATTGGGATCGACTTGGTTCGGCGGCATGCAGGAGGTGGCATAGCACAGACACAGGCCGATCATCGAAGAGGACAGGACTCTGGAGTTCATAAGATTGCTTCATAGGATTGCTTTGATTGTGGCCGCAATAGTAGTTAGACTGGGGAGCAAGGAGTTTGTCACGCGGGCGCAGATCACCTTGTCGCTGGCGGGCGGGTTGGTGGTCGCGGCGGTCGAACGCTCCGCCGCGATGGCCCCAAAGTTGGCAGCGGCCATAACCGCGAGCACGCACTGAGTCAGTTTCAGGTTCATGGTTCTTGGCTGGATTGGGAATGTTGAGATGCTTTTTCGGGCGAGGCGTTGGGCTTCGTTTCGTGTTTCAGCTTGGCGGCCAGGGCGGTGAGCCGGTCGGCATTGGTGCTGCCATCGGGGTTGAGCGTGGGGACGAGCCAGCCCCCTTCGTCGTTCTCGTTCCAGGCGTAAATCAAAACGGTGTTGGCGGGTGTGCCATTGCTAAGATGGCGACTCGTCCAGTCGAGCGCGTTGTCCAGATGGTTGGCCAATTCGGCGGGCGTGGGCGGGAGCGTGTAGTTGGTCGAGCCCGTGGTCCATGGAGTCTTGGTTTCAACCCGCGTTCGGTCGTCCCAGCCCGCGGTCACAATTGGCACCACGTTCGCGCCGGTCGCCTGGCCCGCTTCCCACATCCGGCGACCTTTCGCGGCCAGCGCCGGGTATGACGTGCCAAGGTCCGGATCGGGGAACACGGCGTAAGCGCCAATCGCATCCAGCTCGTACTCCCGCATCGTGGTGAAATCGTTCTTCGCATTCCAGCCTTGGAAAACGATGTATGGATTGCCAAGACCGGCGTTGGTGGTCACGGTGCGAAGTTGACGGATTGCGGCGGCCACGGCGGCGGCATCGGGAAATTTGGGCGTGGGGGGGATGCGGTTGAAAAGGAAAACCAGCGGACGGTTGCCCAGAACTTTCTGGTACGCCGGATCTTCGAAATACTTCAAATACCGGGTCAGTTGCGCGTCCCAGTCTTCCGTTGTCCCGGCGACCCACCCGCCCTGAAGATTGAGCGCGAAGTTGATCCGATGCTTGATCGGGCTGCTGAGGTAACGATGCAGACCGTGAGACATGCCGATGGCGTCGGGGTAAATAACAAAAGCCCAGTAATCAATACCGGCGTCGGCCGCGTAGTTGATTTCCTGATTCATGATGGCCGGCGTGTTGCCGTTGATGGCCACGGAATTGGAGCCGGTGACGCGGGCGAAAAAGGGCAGCCGATAATGCCAGTGGCTGGGGCCGAGCGTCCGCTCAACGGTGGCCTGAATGTCGCCGTTTTCCTGCCAGGCATCCCAACGAATCGCGCCCACCAAAGGCCGGCCGTGGCTTGCAGTTGCGGGGGCGGGCAGTTGGGCCGGGAGGCTGGCGGCGGCGTCCGCGCCCACAACGAACGCTTTTGAAATCAGGCTGACGGTGAGTCCGAGGCGATAAAGCAAAGAATTCATTTCCAGTATTATTCGGTGTCGAGCGCGCGGCTATTCTGCTCCGCCGAGTGGGCCCTCGCCAGCAGCAACCCGCAGGTCACCAAGGAGCATAGACTGAAGAGTAATGGTTTGTTAAAGGAAGGTCTGGTTTTCATGAAGGATTCGTGAAGGGTTTGCTTGAGGCTAACGCTGCAGCGGCAGACGGGCGATCAACCACTGCGGGGCGTTCCCCAAAATCGGTGTTCAGATTCTTGATCCTCGATGGTGCAAGCCCGGGATTTGACGAGGGAGAAAGCAGCGCCGACACCGCGCGCCAGTTGCACAAACCAATCACCGACGACAAGATGTCGCAGTTTATCCTCCGCGCCCGGTGCGACCTTCAGCCGCCATACGCCTCCCGCCAGCGGCGTGAACGTGTCCATCAGCACGAAGTTGGGAGTGCCCGGTTTGAGCCAACGCGTTCCCGCGTCCATGAACATTCCCCAGCGCTCATATTTGGCCGTGGTTTGCGCGAACATAGGTTCGTCCAGCGAGGGGTACCCGGGATCAATCCTCAGTTCGATGGATGCCGCATTCCTGTCCACCGCCGCAACCGTCCCTTGCGTAAACGGGAGCGGAGCGTAGTCAACGGTGAAACCAAGGAGGGTCGTGGCCTCGCATTCGCGCAGTTCGAACGCTGAACAGCGGCCTCCGCCGATGATTAACTCGGTTTTGCCCGGCACACCGCGCACGGTCAGACCACGCGCCTCGATGATCGGAAGGCAAGCCTTCTCACCGGCGGTGGGTAGCAATCGCCAAACCCCGGACGGCACCCGGACCACACTCCCGAGCCCGGCGGCTTGCGCTGCGGCGATGGCCTTGCGAAAAGCGGGCCCGGCATCGGTCCGCCCATCGGCGACAGCCCCGAAATCGGTCACGTCGAATTCACGCCCACGCCTCTCGCGGATCATGCGCGGATCCTCGAACCGCGTCGTGTTGGCCGGCGTGCCGGGCAAGTCAAGAGGCGCGTTGTCGGGCGCTTGTTTCTCTGACCCCGGGGCGTCAACTGGCATCCACACTGATCCACAGGCCAGCAAACAAGCCAGCATGAAGAGCGATGCTCTATTCATGATCTTGACTTCGTCTCTTTAGACTGAAGCCACCGGACCAAGGATCAAGGTTGCGCTCTTGTGAAGTCTCAATCATCGCCGCCAACCGCTCGCGCCACGCGTAGAGCTGATTCGGGTCGCGCGAAAACTCGGTCAGCGAGGCGACCAGTTCGCGGGGGACCTCCAATGCGGCTCGTGCCTTGGCGAGCCATTGTCGTTCGTTTTCCGACAAGACCGCCCCCCGGACTTCCGTGATCCGGATCGTCTCTTCCAAAATCCGCACGTAGGCGTAGTCATCAAGGCCGTCGCGGTAATTCTCCAAACGGATGGTCGGCACGGGCAGCCCGCCCTCGCGCATGCAGAGCCACGAGCCGTCGCCATGAGCGTCCCGGTATGAGAGTGGGTTCCATTTGGTGAAGGGTCCCGTCTTGATCGGCTCCTGGGACTTCCAGAGCGACGTCTGATAATAGAGAAAACCGGCGGGCCGGTATTTGGCGGTCATGGCGCCCATCAGCGAACGTATTTCAATGGCGGGATATTCAAGGAAAATGTTGGCGTAAGGATGCCGGGGCACGACACAGATATACCACCAGACCTGTCGCCCACGCCCGTGAGCGTCCGCGGCCATCGGGGCATCGTAATGTTCCGTGGGCGGCACCCACGCATCAATGGATTGCATCTTAGTGTCGCGGCCATAGGTGTAGTCGCGCGCCGTGGTCATCGTGAGCACGCCTGGCATCGCCGCCTTGATGGCGGCAGCGACTTCCTCGACCGCTCCATATTGGTCATCCTTCACCTCGTCATAGCCATAGATGTAAGCGTGGTCGAGCAACCCGAGTTCCTTGGCCTTGCGGTAAGCGGGGCCGACCCGCTCGAGCATCTGGCGCAGCCCATCGGGAGCAACCCCAGCGATCTCTTTCGCCAGCGGGACATCGAAATTGGCCAGATTGAAGGCGCCCAGCCGACCCTGTTTGTGCAAGTGTTCGATGATTTCAAAGTCCGGAGGGTCGCGCCGGTAAAGGTGGTCATAGGTGATGTAATAGTCGGCCAGAAAATCGGCCCATTGATATTTTAATCCGCCATTCCACTGTGGCGAGGCGATCAAATCCTCCAGGATCTTGGACCATGGCCGGCACGGCGTGCCAAACGAAATGGCCGTCGGCAACGGCGAGAACGGCGGCAGCGCGAAGGAATGCACCTGAACCGCGAGCGGGATACGGACGCGGCTCATTCCCCGCCCGGCCAGCACCACCTCACCGCGATAGATACCCGGCGACTGGTCCTTGGGCACCCGCACGCGAAGCCAGAAACTTTGCAGGTCGCCCCGCGCCACATCCACCGGACCCGTGAAATTCAGGATCGGATCCGGCCACCAACCCACATAGGAAAGCGTCTCGGGAGGCTGCTCCTTGGTCTCCACATAACCCATGACGTCGCAGTCAATTTGCGATCGCGCCAGCACCTGGCCCTCGTCCGAACGCAAATCCCCGACGCGAAGCGCGACGTCGCGCAACGCCCCGCGCAAGGGAAGCACCGCAAGCTGCACGCTTTCCGTTTCGTTGCGAGCCGCCGCCAACTTGATCGCCCGGGCGGGCGTCAATTCCAACGGCAGCTCGCGCGGCATCAGCTTGACCATCGAACTGGCCATGCCGACCAGCACCTCCTTGTCGCGCCGCGTTCCGGCCCGTTCGCACGCCTGATCCAACGCCACAATTGACGGGATGCGCGCCAACGCCAGACCGGCCCGGTCAATGCGCTCGCCAAGGGAGGCCAGCACTTCCTCGGAGGTATCGGGCGACTTCAGCAACCGGCGGATTTCCCGAAGCGCTTCCAACGGAGCTGATCCTGACCAATCAGCAATCTGCGCCGCCCGGCTGGTCGTGAAAGCCTCACGCTGCCTGACAAACGACGGCTCGACCTGGCCTACCTCCGCCAGAAGGCGGCGGACCACCTCGGCGCGGAAGGCCGGCGCACACGCCGGCATCATTTCCCCGGGGGCTAGAAGCAGCATATTGTCCAGATACAACTCCAGCGGTTGCGATTGCCGGTAGATGGCAATCTGCACGTCGCGGATTCGGGAAATATCCGCCTGTTCCGGGTCCATTGCGGTCGCGGGGAGCACGATACGCACCCACCGCCCCGCTCGGAGCGCAAAGTGGCGTTGAGCCGAGTCGGACGCCGTGTTGATCTCGATGCGCATCAAGGTGGAAACGGGGCCATTGTTAAACACATCCAGCACCAGCCGGTCATAGGGCCGCCAGTCCATAACGGGAAGGA
>JBBQYD010000155.1:0-10477 GCA_038209025.1 Verrucomicrobiota bacterium
GGCAAGGCGTTCACGATTGGGGTGCTCGGGGCGTTGCCCCTGCTGGCCGCCACCACCGCAGGAGCCACTGCGGCAACCACGGCCGGCTCGGTCGCGGCCAAGTCCTCAGCGACCGCTAAAACGGTGGGGGGCATGGGAGCCCTGAGCGCCGTCCTGACGGCCGGAGTCATTTGCTATTTTTCGGTGCTGGGATTCCTGATCTTTCTAGGAATCTGCATTGGTTACATCATGAGCCGGGCGTTGAGGCAATCCTCCCGCCAGTTTGAGTATGGCACCCGGTTTTGGCGGGCCCTGGCATTTGGTTTTGGCGGGTTTGTCGCCGGCCCGCTGGCTTTGGTGTTTGGCTTCGGACTTTCGGCCGGAACCCATCCTGGTCTGTATCACGGACTGACCTTATGGATGGGTTTGATCTACGTGGCGGTGCCCGTGGCGCTCCTGATATGGCTGGGGCGTTGGTGGCGTGAATCTGTGTGTCCGAGCGGTGCGACACAGGCAGGACCGCAGGGGAGTCTCAAGCGTTTCTACGCGTGGTTCGGATTGGGCATGGCAGTTCCCGTGGTGTTTTTCTCGATGTTCCTCTACGGGATTCTGTTCCAGCAGAGTTTTTCCGGCGAGCGGCTCTCCAGAGGCGACCTGCAACGGATTGTGGTGGAGCGAAAGGATGCTGATTTCAAAGTTGTGCAGTACCAGAATGGTTCGCAGAGCCTGTCGATCCGGTTACCGGAAAGCCGCAGGCGGGTGATCTACCACGCCTCGGTGGATTCGGCCACCCTGGCTTTGCTGGCCCAGAACCACATTTCGTATCAGACTTTTGTTGAGGGAAAAGATACAAACCAACTGGGGACTCCCTGGAGATTGCTGGGGTTGCTGGCGTTTTTTCTTACCCCGGTTGGTGTCGTGGTGCTGCTGCAGCGTCCTCGGCAGGTTGAGTTTGAAACGGCCGGGCAATCCGACACATCGCACCGGGATGATCGGCGAGCGCGGAATGCTTTCAGGGCTTTTGCGGTTTCGATGGCGGTAGGATTGGCGGCGCTGGCAACCTTTATCGGACTGATCACGCGCTGGGATACCCGGACGATCACCCTCGCTGAATTGCCGGCGGTCGTGGCGGAGCATGAGTCCGCCCGATATGTGGTCGCCCAATACAATGATGGATCGAGCGAGTTACTCGTCACGCCACGCGAAGCCGAAGGTTCGAAGATCGTGGCTCCCGCCGATGCGGACACGCTGGCTTGGCTGGAGGGGCAGGGGATTCCCTATCGCCACATCTCGCAAGGACGCGATTTTGGTCATGCCGACCCGAAACCATGGTTTTCAATGGTCTGCATTATTGCCTTGCTTAGCGGAGCGGTGTTACTGCTGGCGTGGGCAACCAGAGGCATGAGGCTGTGGTCTCTCGCCTTCGGTGCCGGATTTGCCGTTACGTTCCTTCTGGTGTGTGGCGCCGGCCTGGCCCAATCATCCTGCCCGGGGAAGCTGTTCGTCAGCACCGCCCGAGTGAAGGTAACGGAGCAGCCATACGCGTCGTCCAAGCAGGAGGACCGTGAAGTGGTTACTTCGAGGGAACTGCTGGACCGGGTCGTGAGCCGATTGGGTCTGGAGCAGAAATGGGGGGAAGGGAACGTAAAGCTAAGCCGCGAAGGAGCAGTGGGCAGGTTGAAGCAACGAGTGCGGGTGGAGCCGTTACCGCGGCCGGACGGAGAGGTGCTTGAGATCGTCTGCTATGCGCAAGACTCAAAGGAAGCTGCCGCGATTGCGAATGCGGTAGCTGAGGAATTCACCAATCATCGGAACCAGGGGCAGGCGGTCGCCCAACTTATCGCGCCAGCGATGCCGGGCAATCAGATGATCTCAAACTTCAAGCCGGCTCGGTTGATCGTGGGCAGCCTGGTCGGGTGTGTCGCCGGGTTACTGGTGGGAACTGGATGTGTTTGGTATCAGGCCCGGCGACGGGCGGGTGCTGATGCCGTTTCGGAGTGAACGTTAGGAACCCCACGTCTGACCCTCCGGTAACTCACCGGGGGTTCAGGCCTTTTCCGCGCAGGAACTCGTTATATTTCTTCGCATTACCCCGGGCGAGGTGAACGGGGTACTTGAGAGCGTTCCGGGACATCTTGGTCTTGAAAGCCTGGTCCAGATCCACTTTGAGCACATCCGCCAGCCGCAGCAAATAAAAGAACACATCGGCCATTTCATCGGCTACCGCCTGGGCTTTGGTTGCGTCCCGCTTGATCTGTTTGGCTTCTTTTTGGCTGAGCCATTGAAAGATCTCCATCAGTTCCGCCGCTTCCACCGCGAGAGCCATGCTCAGGTTTTTTGGAGTGTGGAATTTCTCCCACTTCCGTTCCGCCACAAAAGCCCTTTGCAGTTTCAGCATGCCGGCGATGTCCAAGGATTCCATACCGGTTGAGCCTAAGGACTGCGGACTCAAATGCCAGCGCAAATCGCGACGCCGGCGGGTGGCGGTCCTTCGCCGGACGTCAAGGTGCTTATCGCCGCCCAAGGGACTGGACGGTGGAGCAGGGGCCGCTGGTTATTTATTCGCGGCACCGACCTCGGGAGCCTCGGGATTGACCTCCGGACCGAAGTAACGCAGGCAGACCAGCGGCTCGGTGCTGCTGGTATTTTCAAAAGTCACGCCGGCCTGGGCAGTTGTTTCGGGGCAGAAGTATTCGTCTTCAGTCAATTCCAGGAAGCGGATCAGTTTGGGGCTGTTCAGGGCTTGGCCGTTGATGGCACCGCGGCCTTGAACGCAGATTAAACCGTAAGCACCGTTGTCTTTGATGACGCATTTGGCGCCGGGTTCAACCGTCAATTCTTTGGCGCTGAATAGTTGTTTGCCCTCGATGCGGCCGTAAGTGATCCAACGGTCCACAAATCCTTCGCGCGCGGTGTCAGCGACGGGGATGGGCTCCAGGTAATGATGCTCCTTGAATAAAGGATCCACGTTGGCTTCCCAATCCAGTTGCTCAACGAGATAATCCAGGTTGTGGTGATGCTTCTTGGGCACATCTTTCACCAGCAAGGACCAGGGCACTTCCCGACCCTCCACCAGGGATTGGTACATGCCGAACACGTCACTGCCCCATTGCGGTTCGTAGGTGCAGAGCGAGCCGGGAGCGTGGAGGACGCAGGGGGGCACGAGCCATCCGGTGCCTGGCTTTAGCCGGGAAGCGTGCGAGAGATCGAGGATGCCATTATCGCCCTTATTCCAGTTTTCAAGGCACTGGCGCACCTGTGCCTTGGTGGTGCCGGGTTCGAGCCCAAAAAAGGTGTAGGGAAAATTGTTGCCCACATTGTTATGCTGTGGCGGGAAGTAATACGATTCGGGCTTGCCCTCCTGGCCCACCAGTTTGGCCTGCGCGGAGTTTTGGTGCATGTGATGCGGGATCGGGCCCATGTTATCAAAGAACTTGGAGTAAACCGGCCACCGCTGGTACTTGCTCCAAATGCTTTTGCCGACAATCGCGGCGCCGCATTCCGCGACAGCTTGCTGCAAGGTGAACTTCTGTTTCCCTGAAACCACATAGCTCAGCCCTTCGTCGGGTGTGCGGTTTTCGTTCGCGGCGGGCGTGGTGGAAGCGAACCAACGTTCGTCGATGCCGCCGCGGTCCAGGCCAAAAGCGTAAAGATCATCGGGGTGCAGCTTCAGGCGTTTGCCAGGCTGGAGGAAGGAACGGGGCACCCAGCATGGGGCGAGGCGGAGCAGTCCGCCGGTTTGTTCCAGGGTGGATTCCACCAGGCTTTTGACGTTTTTTTTGACCGGCTTCAGGAAGGAAACAAGATTGGTGATCATACGATTGGTCCAGACCCTTGCAAATTTCGGGGCGGGTGGCAAGACCATCGTGAAGTCGAAGCAAACGCGGAGGACCCCATCCCAATGGCGAGGCGCCCAGGGCCGCGGGCGGTTGGGTAGTCGCCCGCGCTCGCTGGAAAACGGACGAACAAGCTTGTTTGAGGTCCTCCTGGAGTTCAAAATGCGGCCGTGATGAAGAGTGCGGCCCTGACGTTTGCGCTGATGAGCCATCTCTGGCTCAGTCCCCCGGCTTGCTTAGGCAATGTCTCCGCCGCGACGGAGCCCGGGCCCGCCCTGGTGGGATCACTGAGTTGTCGAGAATGCCACGAGCGTTTTTATCAGCTTTGGGCTCCATCGCATCATGGTCTGGCGATGCAGCCCTACTCGATCGCGCGAACCAACCTGGTGGAGCAAAAGGAGTGGATCCAGGTTGGCAAAGCGAAGTATCGCATCAATATCGACAAGGGTGAAGTGCTTGCTCAAGGCCCGGAAGGGGAGCAGCACCACCTGGTTGAACAAGTGCTGGGTGGCAAGAACGTTTTCTATTTTCTGACGCCGTTCCGGGGCGGTCGGCTGCAGGTGTTGCCGGTGGCCTTCGATCTGCGGCGGAAGGAGTGGTTCGATACCGCCGCCAGCGCAGTGCGCCATTTTGAGAACCTGCCGGATGAACCGATCCATTGGACCGAGCCCGCTTACACCTTCAACACGGCCTGCTTCAGTTGCCACGTCAGCCAGCTTACCAACAACTACCAATTTAAATCGGACACCTACACCACTTCCTGGGCTGAACCCGGCATCAACTGCGAAACCTGCCACGGTCCAGCCTCGGAACATGTGCGCGCGGCGCGTGAGCTTAAGGGTGCGCCGATGAAGGACCCCAAGCTGATCAGTTTCAAGAGCTTTAGCGTGGAGCAGGTCAACTCGGCCTGCGGCACCTGCCATGCGAAGATGCATCCATTGACGGGCACTTTCTCGCCGGGCGACCGCTATTTCGATCACTTTGGAATGTCGGTGCTGGACAACGTTGATTTTTATCCCGATGGGCGGGATCTGGGGGAGAATTTTACCTATACCACCTGGCGGCTAAGTCCGTGCTTGAAATCGGGACAACTGCACTGCGTGACGTGCCACACTTCCAGCGGCAGGTATCGGTTTACGGGGGCTGCGGCAAACGCGGCGTGTTCTTCCTGTCATCCGACGCAAGCCGCCGATGTCGAGGCGCATTCGCGGCACAAGCCGGGCACCGACGGGGCCAAGTGCGTTTCCTGTCATATGCCGACCACAGAGTTTGCGCGGATGCTGCGCAGCGACCATTCCATGCGTCCTCCTGCGCCGGCAGCCACCCTGGCCTTTGGTTCGCCCAACGCCTGCAACCTCTGCCACACGAACCAGACGCCGCAGTGGGCGGATCGATTCGTTCGTGAATGGCACAAGAAGGATTACCAGGCAGAGACTCTGAAACTGGGCGGTTGGATTGCCGGGGCGCGGCGCGGTGATTGGTCGAAGCTTAAAGAGATGGTTGCCTACCTTTCCAGTGATGGCAGGGGGGAGGTTTGGGCCGCTTCCATCATTCAATTGCTGCGAAACTGCCCGGAACCGGCCAAGTGGACCGGTATCAAAGCGTGCCTTGAAGACAAATCACCCTTGGTGCGGGCCAGTGCGGTGGAAGCCATGGGTGATCGGCTTTCTTCTGACTGGCTGCGATTGCTTGTCCCCGCGCTCAAGGATGAATACCGGATCGTGAGATTGCGGGCCGCCGCCGCCCTGGCAGGTGTGCCTCCCGAAGGGCTCACGGCGGAACAACTCAAAGCGCGCGACTCTGCAACGGACGAGTTGCTGAAATCTTTCATCGCCAGGCCGGATGATACTTCTTCATATCACAACCTGGGAAACCTGCGCATGGAACAGCATGAATATGCCAAGGCCATCGCCGCTTTTGAAGACGCACTGAAGCTGCAGCCACACAACGTTTCATCTTTGGTGAATGTTGCTCTTGCCTACAACATGGCCGGGGATAACACACTGGCAGAGGCCCGTTTACGGGAAGCGGCCAGATGGGAGCCAACCAATGCCGCCGTGCAACTGAACCTGGGCATGCTGCTGGGTGAGGTGGGTAAGGTCGAAGCCGCGGAAAAGGCCTTTCGTTCCGCTTTCAAGGCTGACCCTAAATCGGGCCAGGCAGCTTTTAATCTCGGGGTGTTGGTGGCCGAAAAGGCGCCCGAGGAAGCCCTGACCTGGTGCCGCCGGGCGGTGGAGTTGCGTCCCGACGAACCCAAACATGCGTTCACCCTGGCCTTTTTTCAAAATCGCGCCGGAAAAACGAAGGAGGCGATCCAGACCCTGGAGTCCGCCATCACCAACAATCCTGCGCATCCGGAAACCTACTTTCTCCTGGTTCAGTTACATGAAGGGCAGGGACAACTGAACGAAGCCAGGAGGGTCTGCGCGAGAGCCGCAGCCAATCAAAAACTGGCGGAGGACGTGCGTGCTCGCTTTGCCGCCCGGGAAGGTCTGCTGCAGCAACGGTGAACCGGCGATGTCGGCCGGCGGGCATTCGGCGCAGCTACAACCTCTTGGCTCCGAAAAAGTACGGAGTATGTCTGACACAATCCGGAGTGGACAAATGGAATGGGATACGGATAATGTCGCTAACGCATGTGCCAAGCTCTACCTCAATGATGTTGCGAGGATTGGTGGAAGCCCCGGTCTTAAACCCGGGGTTATTTGGCTTGTGTTGATTAAGAGAAACTGAATCTTTGAATTAGGAAGCGGATAGTTAGGTGCGATGACCCACGGGGTTTCCGCAGCCTGCTTCGAAGTCGATCAAAAGCTTATGGAAGATCACAAGGTCCGTGCTCGGTCTTTGGCGGTTGTCGCGGTGTTGATGTTGGGCTTTCTGGGGGTGGCTGGGCCGGCTGGGGCCGGTGCGGCATGCTATCCAGTGCCGCCCGGGGTGATTGGATGGTGGAAGGGGGAGGGCAACACCAACGACGTGCTGGGGCTGCAACCCGGCACCAACTCCGGCAGTGTGCAATATGCGGCCGGAGCGGTGGGGCAGGCTTTTGTCTTCAACGGGTCTAACTCCTGGATGCAGGTGGCGGACGCCCCGGAACTGTCACCGCACACCGGGAGCGCCGGCGAGTTGTCGTTGGAGGCCTGGATATACATGGAACGGACGCCGAAGTTTGACACGGCTACTTCGCAGGGCAACCGGGCGGTGGTGGTGAAGGGTGCTCCCAGCAACTGGGAATACGGACTCTACGTGACTACGAACATGATCCCGCTGTTTCAGCTTTGGACCAGCAGCGGTTCGGGGTATAGCGGAGCCTCCACCACGAACAGCCTGACCACCAATCAATGGTATCACCTCGTCGGGGTGATGAGGAAGGGCCAGTTCACGCGGCTTTATATAAACGGCCAGATGGTTGGGGAGAGCACCTCATTCAGCAGTGACACCGCCAATGGTACTGCTCCCCTGTATGTTGGGCGCCGTGGTGACGGACAGTGGTTTGACGGCCTGGTGGACGAAGTCTGCCTATGGGGACGGGCGCTATCCGGCGCGGAGGTCTCCGGCATCTTTGCGGCGGGTGCCCAGGGCAAATGCACTTCCATTAATTTTGCGGCTGGCGTGCCTTACTCCACCGATTTTGAGAACGCGATTGGTCCGGAGTGGTCGCTGGCGGCGGTGAACGGGGCCGAGTCGCTCGGGTTCACCCGTTTTTCGGGCCGTTTCAACAACACGCCGCAGATGCTGACGCTGACCAATTTAGCTCCCGGTCAATCCTACACCTTGGGGTTCGATTTTTATGCCATTGATACATGGGATGGCAACGGGCAGGGCGATACCTTCAATGTGAGAGTGAACGGGGCGACGCCGCTGTCCTACACTTTCAGCAACTACAATCAAGACCCGCCGAATTCCCCCCAATCATTTCCCCGAAACCCGGATGAAGGGCGGGCCAACTATGGGTTTGCGCCGTCATACGTGGATGCGATCTACCGGAACGTGGCAGTCACGTTCACGGCCTCGAACGCGCTGACGATGATCAGCTTTGTTGGCAGTGGTGTGGATGGAGACATCAGCGATGAGTCCTGGGGCATCGACAATGTGACAGTGAACACGACCGCCAGCCTGACCAACACGTTTGTGAGGTCCACCACGTTGCCCAACCAAAACACCACCAACAGCATCCTGCTGGAATACTTCTCCATTTCCGCCAGTTGGCCGCTGGCAACAGCCACGGCCACGAACGCGGCCAACTACAGTTTGCGAAGCGCGGGTGTGGACGGGGTGCTGGGCAATGGGGATGATGTGTCATTTGCCCTGGTTCCTTCACTGCCGGGTCCCGGGGGACGGTCCGTGCGGCTGACGCTGGCTTCGGCCCCGTTGCAGCCGGGCTATTACCGCTTTCAAACGCTGGCCGGCTTGCAGGACACCAACGGTGTGAGCCTGCCGGTATTCACGCGGGATTTCCACTTGCGGCCACCCACGTTGGGGGTCATTGAAACGGTTGGCAACGATTCTCTGGGCACCGCCACACCGTTGCCGGTCACCGAGACACCCGTGCCGAGCACTTTCTTCACCGCCTTGGGAGTGGGCAGCTTCAGCAGCACCAGCGATATCGACTACTGGCGATTCGAAGCCGAGGCGGGCGACCGCATCACTGTGCGGGTGGAGACGGAATCCCTCAATACCTACCCCCAGTTGTATATTCAGAACGCTTCCGGGAGCAATGTGGAAACGGTGGGCGAAAGTTATGACGGAATTGCCCAGATACAGAATTTTGTGATCAGCACGCCCGGCACCTATTACCTGAGGATTTGGAGCACCAATAACCGCTCCCGATACTGGGTGCGGCTGGACCAATCGCGCGGCATCCAAATGGAGCAGGAGGACAACGGTTCGCAGGGTTCCGCCAATCAGATCAACCTGGCATTCAGTTCTGGTCTTTCGCAAGGCATGATCGCCGGCTCATTGCCCGTATCGGACAGTGCGGGCGACTATTTCAAGATCGGAACGCTGAACGTGGGAAATTCGATCAACGTGAGCGCCCTGTATCCAACCGGATCGACTTTCTACGCCAGCCAGCCGGTGATGTCGGTATTCGTGGCCGGGCAGACCACTCCCGTTTACACGAACGCCACCGGCAATCTCAGCTATAATGTCACCGGTGATGGCATTCACTATGTTCTGGTGGAAAGCACCAACCGAGGCATTCGTGCGCAATACCTCCTGAATTTTGTCATGAGCGACGGGGTGCTGCCCGTGGTTACCGGGACGACGCTGCCGGATCAGAATGGGGCAACGTCCGCCGTGCTGGACCGGTTCTCCCTGAGCTTCTCGGAGGATCTTTCGGCGCTGAGCGTGAGCAACAGCCCAAATTACGAACTGCGTGGCGCGGGATCGGACGACACATTCGGCACGGCGGATGACACATTTTATCGAGTGGTAACAACCGGCTATTCATCGGGTTTATCCGCCGGCTACTCGGTTTTGGATGGTCCGGTTCAACCCGGGCGGAACCGGCTTACCGTGAGCAACCTTCAGGACCGCGCGGGGAACAGCATGGCACCCCCGTTTGTGCGCGTTTTCCGAGTGGAGAATGTTCCCGGTTTTGTGCTGGAGTCCCGCAACAACTATAACGGGGGCGCGGCTACTGGGTTTGTCCCCGCCCCCCTCCCCGCGACCAACGGCAATGGTTCCATTGGCTGGATCAGTTCCGCGTCAACCGGGTCGAATCCGCAGAACATTGCGGCCGGCAAGTTCAATTCAGACACAAACCTTGACCTGGTGGTAGCCAACTGGTCGAGCGACACCATTGGAATTTACACCAATGATGGGGTCGGCCAGTTCACCATCCTGACGAACATCGCGACCGGCGACGGTCCTTCGGGCCTGGGAGTCGGGAACCTCAACAATGACGGATTGGATGACCTGGCGGTGGGAAATTACTACTCAGGCACGGTGTCGATTTATCTGCGCACAGGCGCGGTGTTTCAGCTTAGCACAAATATCGGCGGCTTCTCTGGACCCTATTACCTGAAAGTGGCGGATTTGAACGGTGACGGCAAGGCGGATCTGGCGGTCCCGAACTACAGCGGTGGATACGTGAGCGTCCTGTTGGGCAACGGTGACGGCACCTTCCAAACCCGGAGCAACTACACCGCTGGCTCGAATCCACAGTGCGTTTCAGTGGGCGATTTCAACTCGGACGGAAAAGCGGATATGGCCGTGGCCAACTATGGCAGTTCCACCGTCAGCATTTTCACGAACAGCGGTGGCGGGACCTTTGTTCTGGCAACGAACACGCCGAGCGGGCCCAACCCGCGATTTGTGGTTGCGCGGGACATGAACAAGGATAACAAGCTGGACCTCGTTCTGGCGCAGAACGGAGATAACACCATCGGCGTGCTGCTTGGGAACGGTGACGGGTCGTTCCAGCCGCGCAAGAGTTACTATACCTCCTGCACGGACATTTACGAATGCGCGGTGGTGGACATGAACAACGATGGCGCGCCTGACGTCGTGGTGCCGGGCTACGGAAACAATGACGTGGCGGTGTTGTTGAATAACGGGACGGGCGGGCTGACTTCGCTGTTTGCGTATGATCGCAGTTCAAACCCGATCGGCGTTGCCACGGGTGATTTCAACAATGACGGCAGAGTGGATGTGGCCACCAC
>JBBQYD010000156.1:0-10424 GCA_038209025.1 Verrucomicrobiota bacterium
GATGACCCAGCAGCACGCCCCCGACCCCACCCACCACCGTCCCACCCGCCACCATGACCAGCGCAAACTTCAAGTAATGCACGACGATCTGCCGGTTGGTGAAACCGAACGCTTTAAGAATCGCAATCTGCTCGCGTTGCATCGCCAGCAATCGGGCCAGCACCGCGTGCGTCATGAATGCCGCCACGCTCAGGAATACCACCGGAAAACCGATCGAAACGGTATGCAAAACGCGAATTTCATCCGAGACGCGGATATGGGAGGGATGATCCTCCCGGCCGTAGGCCCCGCGTCCGCCGTAAGGCGTCAGCAGCCTGTCCAGGTGCGCGATCACCGGGCCTTCAGCCATGCCAGGCGCGAGCGAGAGCGACAGGAAATTGAAGGCGCCATACAGGTCGAAAGCCGTGGCCAGGCCCTTGTATTGCATCCAGAAGATGCCGTAGGTCCGGTTGTCTGGCAGCGCGGCCCCGGGACGCGACTCAAAAATAAACTCCGGCGAAAGCACGATGCCGGCGACCTTCACCTCCTGGCGTTTCCCGTGCAGGAGCATGAGGATACGGTCCCCCGGCTTGAGTTGGTTGGCATTGGCAAAGGCCTCGCTGACCAGCGCCTCATCGACCGCCCCGGGAGAGAGCCAGGCCCCGGAACGCAGAAACAATCGGTTGAGCTGCGGCGAGCCGTAATCCGGGAGCGAGCGGACCATGCCGCTGGCGGGTTCGGCCAACCCGGGGATGTCGAGCGTCACTTGCACGGCGAGGGCGGGTTGCACCGTCGCCACCCCTGGGATTTCGGCCACGCGGTCCGCCAGGCTATTGGGCGCGCGCTTCAAATACACAAAGACCTGCGCGAAACGGTTGGCCTGGTAATACGCATCGCGTGCCGAGTCCAGCGAATGGATCAGGCTGCGCGCCATGATCATCATCGCCAGGCCGCAGGCCATCACGAGGGCCACGGACGTAGCCTGGCCTTTCATGCGGCGCAGATCGCGCAGCAGTTTGCGATTTAGCTGGCTGATCATCGGCTCACCAATTCAAGGAACTCGCGGGTGCCGGGTTGTGATTCTCCCGGACATGATGCACTCGGCCGTCGGAAAAGTAGATGACCCGGTCCGCCATGTCGGCCATGACGGCATTGTGAGTGATAACCACAGTAAGCGTCCCCAGTTCGTGATTCACTCGCTGAATCGCTTCCAGCACCACAATCCCCGTGCGCACGTCCAGCGCGCCGGTCGGTTCATCGCACAACAATAATTCCGGGCCTTTGGCGATGGCTCGCGCAATGGCCACCCGCTGCTGCTCGCCCCCTGACAGTTGGGCCGGGAAATGATCCATTCGCGGGCCCAGGTTCACCATCTCCAGCGCGGTCTCCGGGCGCATGGGGCGGCTGGCAATTTCCGTGATGAGCGCGACGTTCTCCCTCGCGGTGAGACTCGGGATCAGGTTGTAGAACTGGAAAATAAAGCCCACTCTCTCGCGGCGAAACGCGGTAAGCTGGTCTTCATCCGCCCGCGCTAAATCGATGTCGCGGTAGCGGAGTTCGCCGGAGGTGGGAACGTCGAGCCCCCCAAGATTATTGAGCAAGGTGGTTTTACCACTGCCGGATGGGCCCAGCAGCACCACCAACTCCCCGGCATACAGGTCCAGGTCCACACCCGCCAGCGCATGCACTGCCGCCTCGCCTGACCCATAGACCTTCGTCAGGTTCCGCACCCGAAATATGCCGGGGCCGTCGCGGCAGCCCTTCAGAGAGTTTGAAACCGGAGGTTCCATCTTAATGGGGGTTGCGCCTCAATTGGGAGCGCCAGGCCATGGAGTGTCAGAGCCTTTCAACTCAGGCTGCGCCGCTTCCGGGGTCTGTTCAGCAGGCATGGCGGAAAACCACATAGACGCAAACAGTATCCTGTAAGCCCGGCTGCCGCAAATATTTCGAGGCGCTTCGGAAGCGGGCATTCGGAAACGGCCGCTCGACAGCGTTGTCAAAGTGCCCTAGGCTGACCGCCATTATGGAACCATCAGGTTACGCGCCGCAGAGTCGGGAGCCAGCCCTGGGCGAGTGGCTTTCAAAGGATGATTTTGCCCAGGTGGTCCGGCTCACGCCCCTGGTTTCCATCGACCTTGTGGTGCGCAGCGCGGACAACCGGGTGCTGGTGGGGCGTCGCACGCATGAGCCGGCGAAGGGAGTTTTCTTCGTGCCGGGCGGGCGGATCAGCAAGAACGAGACCCGGGCGGGCGCGTTTTGCCGTATTTCTAAAGCTGAGCTCGGGCTGGAAAAGGAATTGGAGCAGGCAACGTTTCTGGGGGTTTACGATCATCTGTATGCGACCAACCGCCTTGAAATGGCAGGTTTTGGCACGCATTATGTAGTGCTGGGGTATGAGTTGAGACTCGAGCCGGAGCAAGTCCAGCCTCCCCTTGATCAGCACGTTGAATTCGTGTGGGCCAGACCAGCGGACCTGCTTGCATCTCCTGAGGTGCATGAGAATACCAAGGTTTATTTGCGCCTGTTCTGCTAAGATCGCCCCTCGCGCCAGAGACTCTGCCAACCGAAACCTTCGTTTTGTGTTCCTGGAGGCCGGATGCCCCACCCGCCGCTTGCTGACCCTATGGCACCCAACTATCTCCGGGAGGCGTTATGGAACCAATCCTCACGCAGCTGCAATGATGCGCCCGTGCGCCAGATTCCACCTTGCCAACGGGGGCGGGTCCTAACAGAATACGCCCCGTTTAAATCCCTGAACGAGTCAGGCGAGATCGGTCAACCAGAGTCATTTAACCATGAGCAAAATCAAAGTTGCACAGTTCGGCTTGGGCCCCATCGGAATTGAGACCCTCAAGCTGGCAGCCACCAAACCCTGGGCTGAAATTGTCGGCGGAATTGACATCGACCCGGCGAAAGTGGGCAAATCGTTGGCCGAAATTACCGGTTTGCCGGCCCTGGGTTCCGCCAGAGTGCATGCCAATCTCGAGGATTTGCTCAAAGTAGCCAAGCCCGACGTGATATTCCACACCGCCGTGTCCAAGATCAAAGCCGCGGTCGCGCAGGTGGAACCGATGGTGCGCGCCGGCATTAGCGTGGTGTCGTCCTGCGAGGAATTGCTGTACCCACCCTTGCGCGAACCGGAGTTGGCCAGGAAGCTGGACGAGCTCTGCAAACAGCACGGAGCGCGTGTGCTCGGCACGGGCGTGAACCCCGGGTTCGTAATGGATGTCGTCCCCGTCTGTTTGACGGGCGTTTGCCGCAACGTGAAGGAGATCCATATTCAACGGGTAGTGAACGCAGCGACGCGTCGCGGGCCGTTGCAGAAGAAAATTGGCAGCGGTTTGCCGCCGGCGGAATTTGAACGTCTGTTCGCAGCCGGGAAGGCCGGCCATGCCGGATTGAAAGACTCCGCCGCCCTGATTGCTCATTGCCTGGGGTGGCAGCTTGAAGACCTGAACGAGACCTGCGAGGCCGTAGTTGCCGACCATGATATCAAGACTCCGCACGTGGAAGTCAAAAAGGGGCAATGCTGCGGCCTGCATCAACACGCGGAGGCGAAAGTGAATGGGAACGTGTGCCTGACGTTGGACCTGAGAATGTATTTGGATGCACAGAACCCGCATGACGCCTGCCAGGTGATTGGCGAACCGGCTCTTAACCTTCTCCTGCAGGGTGGTGTGGCGGGGGATGGCGCTACCGTCGCTTCACTGGTGAACGCCGCACCCCGCGTGCTCAAGGCGCCTGCCGGACTGTTGCTGATGACCGATATCGGCGTGCCGAGCTACGCTTAACGGTTGACGGCCGTGCAGCCTTGGAACAATTCGGCCCGGAGCAGGGGCCGCGGGCATGGAGGCATTCGCTTGGGGCGCGCAGCGCCTCGTCGCCAGGAACCGTGGTGTTAGCCTTTTTGTTTTGCGCGCAGTGGTCCCCAGTCTAACTTGTGGCTGTGAAGCTGCTATTTATTGCGGACATCGTGGGGTCGCCGGGGAGGCGGGCGGTCAAAGAGTTGGTGCCTCGCCTGCGAGCCGCTCACGGTCTGCACGTGGTCATCGCCAACGGCGAGAATTCCGCGGGGGGGTCCGGAATCACGCAAAAAACCGCGGAAGAGATTTTTTCTTCCGGGGTGGATGTCATTACGTCTGGCGACCACCTCTGGGACCAGAAGGAAGTGACGGTGCTGTTAGAGCGCGAGACTCGCTTTGTGCGCCCAGCCAACTATCCAGCGGGCACGCCAGGGCAGGGGAGCACGGTGATTGAGCTGCCCGGACTGCCCCCGCTAGGAGTGTTGAACCTTCAGGGACGCACCTTCATGGCGGCTCTGGAGAATCCATTCCCCTGCGCCCTGGCGGAAGTGGAGCGTCTCCGGAAGCGGACGAAGCTCATTTTCGTGGATATGCATGCGGAGGCGACTTCCGAGAAGATCGCCCTGGCCCGGATGTTGGATGGCCAGGTCAGCGCAGTGGTTGGAACGCACACCCACGTGCAGACGGCGGATGAGCAAATCTTTCCCGGGGGCACCGCATTTCTGTGCGATGGCGGTTTTACCGGACCGCATGAAAGCGTGATTGGACGGGAGATAGAGCCGATCATACGGCGTTTCATGACCTGCATGCCCACGCGTTTCGAGGTGGCCAAGGGCCGGGTGTTGCTGCAAGGAGCGATTATTGAGATCGATGATGAGAGCGGCCGGGCGCTCGGCATTCAACGACTTTCCGAGGCATTGCCGGCGCCGGCGTTGTGTCAGGCAATCGAATGAAGCCAGTCAAATCGCAATGGGAGTTCGGCGAACTGTTTCCCAAGGAACAGTTGCGGAAGGTTCATTCGGTATCGGAATTAACCGGGCGCGTACGACGCCTGCTGGAGGGCCAGGTGGGCCAGGTATGGGTCTCGGGTGAGATCACGAACCTGAAGGTGCAAAGCTCGGGACACGCCTATTTCACTCTCAAAGACGCGACGGCCCAGCTTTCCTGCGTCCTGTTTCGGGGTGAGTACCAGGCCGATCGTTCGGCCTTGCAGGATGGGCGCAAGGTGCTGCTGCAAGGTGAAATGACCGTTTATGAAGCGCGCGGACAGTACCAATTGCGGGTGACCCAGGTGGAACTGGAAGGGATGGGTGCGCTGCAGGCCGCGTTTGAAAAGTTGAAGCTGAAACTTCAGGCGGAGGGGCTATTCGCGCAGGAACGCAAGCGCCCGCTGCCCCGGTACCCCCGCGTGCTGGGATTGGTCACCTCGCCGACCGGCGCCGCCATTCGCGACGTGATTCATGTCATTCAGCGTCGCAACCCGTCGCTGCGCATCGTGCTGGCCCCTTGCCGGGTGCAGGGCGGGGGCGCGGCGGAAGAGATAGCTGCCGCCATCGGTTTGTTGAATGAGTACCATGATCGTCGCAGACAAGCCCGGCAGCCAGGGATCGACCTGATCCTGCTAACTCGCGGCGGTGGCAGCCTGGAAGATTTATGGGCGTTCAACGAGGAAGTTGTTGCCCGCGCGGTCCACACTTCGGCGGTCCCGGTGGTTTCGGCCGTTGGACACGAAATTGACTTCACCATCAGCGACTTTGTGGCTGATTTTCGCGCCGCGACTCCGAGCGCCGCCGCCGAGGTCATCACGGAAGGATTTGTCGCGAGCTGCCAGTTTATCGCGGAGGCGGCGGAGCGCTTGCGGTTCCTGGCGCACCAGCAATTGGCTGACAAGGCAATGCTGCTCAGCCAGTTTCAGCACCGTTTCAGCCGGGTACATCCCCGCCGTCTCATCCGGGACCACTTTCAGCACCTCGACGATCTTCAAGGCAGCAGCGGGCGTTGCGCCCGTCTGGGCTTTCGCCAAAAGCTTCAGTCGTGGAGGAGTTTGGCGGACCGACTGCTGCGAGTGAGACCAATCCTTGTCCTGAAAGGCCGCCGCGAGGTGTTGCGGCAGGAGGGGCAGCGCCTGGAGGAAGTGGCCCGCCACCGCTTGCAGACCTTGCACAGCCGCCTTGATTCGCTGCAAGCAAGATTGCGCCTGCTCGGTCCGGAACAAGTGCTCGCACGCGGCTATTCCATTACCTTGGACCCGCGAACCGGCCTGATCCTGCGTTTTGCGCGGGAAATTGTCCCCGGCCAGCAGTTGCGCACCCGGTTGAAATCGGGCGAAGTGCTCAGCCGGGTGGAACGGGTCGAGTAACCTGAGTTCCCTGGCAACGGTTTAACAGCCCAACCCCAGGACCAGCTCCGATGGCAGCGTTCTGGGACCTGGCCGGCTGGGAAAGCGCCGTCGGTTGTGGCGGAAGCGGGGCGATCAGTGGAGTCTCTTGAAGAAATCGTGCGCGGTCTGGCAGGTGGCCTGGCTTAGTTCATCCAGGCTGCAGCCTTTGACCTGCGCGGCCACTTGGGCGGTGTCGCAGACGTATGCCGGTTCGCACCGCTGGCCACGGTGGGGCACCGGAGCCAGGTAAGGTGAATCGGTCTCCAGCATGAACTTCCCCAGTGGGGTTTCCGCCAAGGTGTCCCGGATATTCTGCCCGTTCTTGAAGGTGAGAATCCCGGTGAAACTGACGAGCGAATTCAGCGTCAGGATGCGGCGCATCGCTGCCGCGTCGTTCGCGAAACAATGAAAGACCCCGCGCACCCCTGGCGCAAAGAGCTCCAACTGCGCTATCGTATCCTCCAGTGAATCCCGAGTGTGGATGACGCAGTTCAGGCCCGCTTCGGCAGCAACTTCCAGGTGTTGGTGGAACAATTCCGCCTGCTTCTTCTTGATCGCCAGATCGGCCTCGGTGTTGCCACCCTCGCTTTTCCCCGGGAGGCGGTAATAGTCCAAACCCGTCTCGCCCAGCGCCACGACCTTGGGGTGGGCAGCCAGTCCCCGCAGCATGGGTCGGATATCTGCGGGCGCCTCCATGGCATCGGATGGATGCCACCCAACCACCGCGTAAATCTCCTCGTGCCGCTCTGCCAATTCAACGCACTGCTGGCTGGTTTCCTGGTCGGTGCCGATACTGATGATCCGCCGGATGCCGGCGGTTCGGGCGCGGGCGACCACCTCGGCCATCTCGTCGGCAAAATCACGATAGGTCAAATGCGCATGGGTGTCGTAAAAAATCGACATGTTGGAAAGGTAACGCCGCGGCGAAGGCCCCGGCAAGCGCAACCCAAGCCCGGCAAACGGGCGGCCGTGGAAGATGAAAGACAAAAGAAACCCTCAAATCCACGCTTGATTGTTTCCCACTTAAGCGATAAAGCTCTGACGGTTCGTACACCGAAATAATCCGAAATCAACTTCTATAAAAGATTATGGCCGAAACCTGTTACCATTCCAGCATCGAGGGCGCCCAACACGGCGCCAAGAGTCTCGCCCAGTTCTGCGACTACGCAAAGAAGTCCGGCGCGTCCGGGGCTCAACCCTCCAACTTCATGCTCCAGGCCGACAAAGGCCTCAAGAGTGCCAAGGAAATCAAATCGACTTTTGCCAAGGCCAAACTGAGCTTGGATGGTATTTCGGCGCATTGCCCATTTTGGGTCCATACCACTGCCTGGACTGGCAGCCCATCCATCCGTCCTTTTATTCCGGGGGATGTCGCGAAGAAATCACCTGAGCAAATCGAGCAATGGGCCGAGGATTACATTCTCCGCCTGCTGGACCTTTGTGCTGAACTGAAGATTAAGATCGTTCCCATGTTTTGGGGCGTCGCCTTCGGCTGGGAACTTGCCACCGGTTACCCATGGGGCTTCTGGAAAGGCGGAGATTTTGATTTCCTCAAGGAAGGCCAGGAACGATTTGTCAAGAAAACCGCCAAAATCCGCGCCCACGCCAATAAACTGGGTATCTATCTCGGGCACGAAATCCATCCTGGCACGGGCGCTATGTGCGCCGATGATTTCAATATGCTGGTGGAAATCTGTGATGGCGACAAATGTCTGGGAGTCAACGCCGATCCTTCCCACTGCTGGGAAGGCGAGTCCTGGGAAACCCGCTTCTCGAAGGTCGGGCCCCGGGTTTACGCCTGCCACGTCAAAAACTTCGTGATTCGCCCCGGCCTGCCGCTGCGCATGATGAATAGCAACTGGCAGAAGCGCGCCATGCAATTCGTGGACATTCCGTCCGGCGACCTGAATATGACCCGGTACGTGGAGTTGCTGATCCATGTGGGTTATCCGCAACGGTATCGCCAGATCATGGGAACCAAGACCGCTCCGCTCGTGGTGGAAGCCGAAAGCGCGTATCGCGACCTGGACGCCACGAGCGCCAACGCGATTCAATACGTGCGGGACAACCTCTGCTTCCCCATGGCCGCCGGTTCGTTCGAAGACGGCATGGGCGCCTAGACACCGTTTTGAATTGTTCAAGAAAGGCGGCCCCGCACGGGGTCGCCTTTCTGCTAGGGGGCGGAGACCCCGGTTGGGAGACCCGAAATACTCAGACCTTTCGAATGGCGGTACCCCAGTGGGAACAGGACGGCGTGGCTGAAAACCCCTGGGTAAGCAAGACGCCCTCCGTTGCCACGCGATTGAAGGCGGGCGTTGTGACTAGCGGGTCGCCATAGAAGAAATCGCGTCGCGAAGGAGTTGCACAGCAGGCAAACCCAACTGGCGTGCCGGAAGCCCGTGCGCCCAGAGTTCTAAAATGGCGGAGAGAGAGGGATTCGAACCCCCGGTGGGTTTAAGCCCACTCACGCTTTCCAGGCGTGCGCGTTAAACCACTCTGCCATCTCTCCAGCCAACTACTGTCAATGTGAAGAAGCCCCTTAACCTACGCAATATTTTTCGGCGGGCAAGTTGGTTGAATGTGAACAGTGGAGCCGGTTGCTTTCCGCTCAAAAGTCGGGCCAAAACCGCAAGAAAAACGAAAAGGGCCGGGATTTCTCCCGGCCCAGTGATGGAAAGGCCCGAATTCTTATTGGATTCCAACCCGGTAGAAGGCTCTCGGATTGGCCCCTGGAACAACAGTGAAGTTGAAGGTGCCGACCCCCTGGGAGTTGGTCTGGACGGGGGTCCAAGTGGCCGGTGACAAGGCCGGCGTTTCGAATAGGACGAAGGACTTGCCGCTCGGGCCCGTGCCTCCGATTCCGATGTTTCCGCCCGTGAAGGCGACGCCAGAGATCGCCGGTGGAACCGTGGCGGTTACGGTCAGGCTGTTGGTGGTGGAGTAAACGATGTCACCCACCGTGGCGCCGCCATTGAATAAAGCACGGGCCGAGATGCTGTAGGTGCCGGGATCGCCGGCCGAAACAGTGGCGGTGTAGGGGGCGGTGGTATTCGTGCTCAGGGGAATTCCGTTGCGGAAAAACTCAACGGCGGTTACGAGGTTGTTATAAGCATCCACATTCGCGCTGAGGGTGAGGGCCGCGGAGGCCTCGACGTTTGCCCCATTGGTGGGGGAGGTCAGCGTTATCGCCGGGATGCCTGAGGCCGCCGGGAACAATTGCGAAGTCGGAATGACGCTGGGGGCGATGGAGCCGCCCGCAGTTGACCACCAAAGCGCGATGGCCGCGCCCCCGGTATTCTCAAAATATTCGAGTGACAGGTCATACTTATTTGTTCCCGCAAGGGTAATGGTGGCGCTGTTGGTGGTGGGTGAGTGAGGTGTCCAATTATCGATGAGCAAGGTGCCATTCACCCACAGGCGAACTCCATCATCGCTGACTGTGTAGAAGGTGTAGGTGTCATTCCCAAGGGCCTGCACCTGGCCAGCCCAACGGGCGGTGAAGGTGTCCGTTGAAATCGACCCGGCGGGCGAAGCAGTGGTCCAGTTGAAGTCCACCACCGGGTCATTGCGGGTGAGCGTGGGCGCCAGGGTGAAGTTCGTCCGGGCGGTCCAATAGCTGCCCAGCAAACCTGTGCCCGTGCCGGTTGCCACGTTAGCGGGGATCACATAGACATTGGCCACGACGCTGGTGGTGTAGCCATAGTTGTTCCACAGGTAAACATCATACGCACCGGCCTGACCCGTGCCGGCACCCGAAATCGAAAGGGCCTTGTCGGTCTTCCCCGCCAAGTCGGCGCCGTTGAATCTCCACTGATAGCTGATGGGTTCACCGAACACGTTGTGCGGGTCCGCACCGACATTCAAACTCAAACTGCCTCCCACTGTTACAATGGTTGAGGCGGGTTGATTGGTAATGGTGGGGATGGGGTCCACGGAGTAGAGAACGGTGGCGCGCTGGTTGGTGCGGGTTCCATCGGAGACGGTAACCGTGTACAGGCCATTCCACGCAGCGCTGAAGAAGTTCAGAGTGTAAGTGCTATTGGTCGCGTCCGGGAGGGCGTATCCCGTCGCGAGATTACCCTGGTACCACTGATAGGTAAGTCCAGTCTTGGTGGTCGGCACCCGCAAAGTGACATCGTCGAAGGTCCAGACCGACTGATTGGTGATGGTGCCGAGGTCCAAGGGGGAATTGCCGGCAGCCGCGCCCATCGGCAGGATCAGGACTTCGGCCTGAATCGGCTGGCGCAGGTCCACGATTGGAT
>JBBQYD010000157.1:0-10383 GCA_038209025.1 Verrucomicrobiota bacterium
TAGCGCAGCAGGACCAACTGATCCGCCAGCGATTGGAAGCTGGGCGGCGGTTTCGGCGCCTGGCGCGTCTCCGGCCCGCCGATCAACGGCGCGCTAAAGGAGGAGGGAAACTCAACCTGCGCCAGCCGCACGGCGGACTCCTTTCGCCGAAAGAGCCGCGATTTGCCGCTGAACGGGGTGAACAAATCGGTGAAGTTGCCCACCGTTTCCGCGCTGCCGAGGACCAGGATGCCGCCGGGATTCAGGTTGTAGTGAAACAGCGGAAACAGCTTCTTCTGCATTTCCGGGGCCAGGTAGATCAGCAGGTTGCGGCAGCTCAGGATGTCCAGCTTGGTGAAGGGCGGATCCATGATGAGGTTCTGCGGCGCGAAGGTCACCATCTCGCGAATCTCCTTGCAGATCCGGTAGCCGCGCGCTTCCTTGGAAAAGAACCGCGCCAGCCGCTCCGCCGGCACGTCGGCCGCAATATTGTCCGAAAAGAGGCCCTGGCGGGCCTTCTCAATCGCGTCCCGGTCCAGGTCGGTGCCGAACAGTTGGAGGGCAAAACCTCCCTTGGGCTGGGTTTCCTCCGCCGCCTCCTTGAACACCATGGCCAGGGAATAGGCCTCCTCCCCGGTGGAGCAGCCCGGCACCCACCCCCGGAGGGCCTGGCCGGGCGTCCGGCTGGCGAGGAGTTCCGGGAGGGCCTGCTCCCGCAGTTGCTCCCAGGCGGCGGGATCGCGGAAGAAGTTCGTCACCCCGATCAACAACTCCTTGAAAAGCAAATCCAGCTCCTGCGAGTTTTCCTGCAGATAGCGGATGTAGGCCGTCATCTTGTCGATCTGGTGAATGCCCATCCGGCGCTCGATCCGGCGGTAAAGGGTATTCCGCTTGTACAACGAAAAGTCATGGCCCGTGCGGGCGCGCAGCAGGATGACCGCCTTTTCCAGGGCGTTCTGCGTCTTGTCCTCCAAGGTCACCTCGGTCTTGGAGATGAGCGGAGTGCGCTGCAAGTAGGCGAGAATCTTCCCGGGCAGGTCCCCCACCGGGGCAACGATGTCCGCCAGTCCGGCGTCAATCGCGCTGCGCGGCATGCCATCGAACTTGGCCGTCGCCGGCTCCTGCACCAGCACCACCCCCGCCTTCTCCTTGATGGCCCGCAAGCCCAGCGTGCCGTCGGAACCCATCCCGGAAAGAATCACGCCGATGCTGTGCTCCTGCTGGTCCTGCGCCAGCGAGCGGAGAAAAAAATCAATCGGCAGGCGCAGCCCCCGCGCCGCCGCCGGCGCCAGCAAATGCAGCACGCCGTGCAGAATGGACAGGTCTTTGCCCGGCGGAATCACATAGACGCAGTCCGGCCGGACGCGGGTGCGATCCTTGATCTGGAGCACTTTCATCCCGGTGGCGCGCTGGAGCAATTGGGTCATGAACCCCTTGCGCGTCGGGTCCAGGTGCTGAACAACGACAAACGCCATGCCACTGCCCGGCGGGACGTGCCCCAGGAACTGCTCCAGGGCCTCCAACCCCCCGGCGGAGGCACCGATGCCAACGATGGGGAACGAAACCCCGGCGGGTGACAGCGGGGTTTCCGGGGCACCCGTCGCGGCCGCCTTCCGTGGGCGGCGTTTCGATAAGGATTTGGGTTTCATGATCCAGGGTTCTGTGTCCGCCAGGGCTGGCGGGATCTTGGCCGCGGCATTTGCTGAGCCCATCCTGGCTCCCGCGCCTGCCAGTTGACGGCGGCCAACTCCGCGGTCTGCGGGCACAACGTCTTGTTCCACTGATTAAGCCGGTCGATGGTCTTCATGGCGGCAGTCCACTTTGATCGATTAGCTCGATGGCCTCAATAAAAAAGCCCCACCGCCCACGCCTGAGGCCGCCCCAGGATCATAACCTTGCGCTCATTTTGGGCGTCATCTGAGCTGAGCGGCTCTCATCCCGGCAGTCCCAACCTGCCGGAAGGAGCGCGCCGTTCGAGGCGCTTGGCGCCTCGCCGGCCAAGAGTTCCACCGGCGCCAGTATGAGCCGGCTGCCCCGGGCTGTCTAATGGGGGAAATCCCCGACGCCTCCCGACGCCGCTGACCGCTCCCCGGCCATGATCCTGATGGGCTTCAACTCGTGAGGATCGCGCTCACGGGTGAGAGCGCCGGGACGCGGTCGGAAATGACTTTGAGGGAAACCAGGATCGGCACTGCCAGGAGCGCGCCGGGGATGCCCCAGAGCCAGGTCCAGAAGATCAACGCCACAAAAATCACCACCGGATTAAGCGTGAAACGGCGCCCGAGCAAGGCCGGCGTAATGAAATTCGCCTCCAACAGATGAAGCAGCAGATACCAGGCGGCCGGCAGGACGCCCTGCCACAAGGTGTCGAAGGAAAGGAGACCCACCACGCTCAACAGGACGATCCCGGCGACCGGGCCAAAGTAGGGAACAAAATCCAGTTAAGAGGCCGGTAGTGGCGCTGAAGCGGGTCGCGCGGCCAACCCGGGCGAACCGCTCAACTCTGCTTGGCGCCGCGCAAGACCATCGTCAGGCCGGTGACGGCGGCGGCGATGCCCCCGATGAGCATCCAGACGGCCTTGTCGGTCGGTGATCCGGTAAAGAACCGGGAGACGTCGGAGCTGAACGAGTTCATGGCGCTAACGCCCAGCACGATGAGCACAACGCCCCCAACCAGCAGCGCGATGGGCAATAGTTTATTCATAACGCATGTTCAATGATTCCTGAGCGTTCTTCCTGACCGCCCATCACCCTCGGCGCCCCTGAATGAAGCTGACGAGCACCATGACAATGGCCACCACGAGCAGGATATGAATCACCCCGCCCATCGTGGTGCCGCTCACCAATCCCAGCGCCCACAACACCAGCAATATTACCGCAATAGTCCACAACATAACTTTCCTTTCAGATTTTGAACCCACCGCCAGCCGCCGCGTCCACGCAACGGCCAGCCGTGAGCTCCTGGCCTCAATTTCTTAAGTCTTCCGTTCGTTTCACCGCTGATTCCCGCGCGCCTCACGGCGCAATTTTGTCGCTGGTCCACTGGCGCGCCTTTTGAAAGCCGTCCTTGAGTGATTCGTAGGCTTTCTTGGAGCCGGCCTTGACACTGTCCCAAGTGGACTCGGTGGCGTTCTTGACGTCATCCAGCGACCGGTTCAATTCGGACGCCTGCTCACGCAGTGCCTGGAGTTTGGGTTTCGCCTCGGCCTTCACCGCCTCGCTCGAACTCTCAATTTTGGCGGACAGTTTTTCCAGATCCTGATCCAGCGCGGTCAACTGGGTTTGCATTTCCTTCACAAATTCAGCTTTTTGCGCGTACGTGTAATCGCGCATGTCTTGCGCGGCCGCTTTCGTCTCGGTGCTGATCTTGTCCATTTGCTCCGCGGTGGTTTTCTCTTTGTCGCAGCCCACCACGCAAGTGGCGGCGGCGAGCAGGGTGATGAGTAGTTGTTTGTGTTTCATAATCGTGCCTGACTTGATGGCGCACGGATTTGTTTTTAGTTCCGGCTGGCGCCAATCCGATCTTCCTTGGGTATCGATGCCTCAACCTTAGCTTGCCGTGTGCCACGGGTGGTTTGGGCCTGGTCCGGGCGGGCCATCCGCCTGGTGACGGGGGCCGCCCGGAAGAACCGCAACCGGCTTGCCAGCAACAAGCGCTCCCGGGCAAACCGGGCCCGCCGAGGCAACGAAGCGAGCCGCGGAACGATTGTCAGCGGCGAACCCGTCCCCCGCGCCGGCCTTGCGGAATGCATGGCGCGGAGGTGGGCACCGTGCAGGTTGCAACGCTTTTTTTCGCCGTTCACGGCCCACCCAGGGGACTCCAGCATCTTAATCAGGCTGGCGGGAAGGGGTTGGAATATCGGACACCAGGTTGGCCCTGCATTAGCTGTGGAAGACTCCATGACCGCCATCACGCTCAAATCGTTGCACCACCACCTAAGGCTGCTGGAGAACGCCCCGGAGCTGAAACGGAGGATACCGGTTTCCATCGGCCCCAGGACGCTGAAAGAAGGCCTGGATGAAATGAGCCGGCTGCTCGGCGCGGACGCCGCCGTGTTCAAGGATGCTCAGACGATCGCGGCTCTGATCGGCGACCAGCGGTTTGTCATGATTTGGGGGGAGCCCTCGGCCACCGATCAGGTCGCCCGGGTGTTTGACAGCGCGCGGCTGCTGCTGAGCGGGTTGGTCTCCACGGTGGACTTCGAGAATCCCACGACCACGCAGCTCAGCGCCGGCCATCAGCAAGGCGGCGCGATGGCCGCACTGTCGCCGTCGTGGGCTCAGCCCAACAGCGAAGCGCCCGCCGCTCCGCCGCCGCCACCCGCCGGGCGGGAAACCTCGATCGACGATTTGAAGACCCTGTTTTCCGGCAACGTGCCGCTGACCTGCCGGCTTTTCAGGGCGCTCTTCGAGCACCTGCTGGGGTTCGCGCCGCCTTCCCGGGTTCAGCAGGGCAATGCAGCCCTGATGAATGAACTGACGGGCGGCAAGGAACATGGCCGATCATTTCGCTCCACCGCGCTGTTCATCCTGGGGACCGAGGTTGAACGTGACCACCTGATGTCGTTCATGATGCGGGAGGGCCTTTTCGGCATCCCCGTTTTCGAGCACATGCTGCAGGACCGGGATTACTGCGAAGCCTATCACTCTTTCAGGCACCTCGAACGGGCCTTCATGGGCTCGCCGGTGGCGGAGGAAACCCAGATTCGCAATCGGCTCGACAAGTTTAATGCGCAATTCGGGGGGAAACCATGCGGGGTAAAGCTCTTCGAGGCAGGCGAGCAAGACAAGGCCCGGGTGGATGCCTACCTGGCGGCCACGGATTTGCTGGAAGCCCTGGCGCTCACGCCCTGGTGCATGAGCCTGAACAACGCCGTCTCCGTCGGCTCGTCAAATTCCGTGCGCTCCGTGTCCCTCATCGCCCGTCATTTTGAGCACTTTGGCCGCGGCGAAGTCACCAAGGATCAGGCCAATCGGGAGATTGCCGACCATCTCCTCGCGTTCGCGAGGCAGTTTTCAGCCGACAGCCGGCCCGTGTAACGGTCACGCTCTCGAATGCGCACCGGAAGCGAGGCAAGCGGGTGCGCGGACAAAAACCGCGCTGCTCAAATCTTGGCGCGGCGACCCGCCCAACCGCTGGTGGGATTCCCCGGCTGGCTTATTCTTCCTCTTCCGGATCGCTTCGATCCGGGCGCAGGACCTCTGCCACCGCTTCCAGCAACTCGGCCGGGGCGAAGGGCTTTGGCAAGACCGCGGCAAGCTGGAGCGACTCCACCTCTTCGGGCGTCGATCCCGATGCCAGGATGACCGGCACTTTCATGCGCGCGGCAAGCAGCCGCTTGATCAATTGCAGGCCCGTCAACCTCGGCATGTTGTTATCGGTGATGAGGAGGTCGTAGCTGTCCGGGTCGTGCCGCACGGCATGCAGCACCCGCCAGCCCACCTCGCCGTCTTCGGCGGTGTCCACCCGGTAGCCGGAGCCAATCAGCACCTGGAAGCAGAGCTCGCGTATGTTCGTGTCGTCATCAACCACCAGAATGCGCTGGGGCGCGTGGAGTCCGCGTTTGGCGGGCTGGCTCGCATCCGTGGCGCACGGACCATTGGGGGGCGGTTTCATGTTTTTTCGCTTTTGACGCCGGCTGGCAACTGGACGGGAACGGGGGAAGTGCCATCACTCTTCGAGACAACTCCCGGCCGGGGGGCGAATTGCGCGGGGTCAAACACCTCGCCAAGAACCGTCAGGTCCTCAATCTCCTGCGGCAGGAGGCCCACGGTGTGCGAATCCGTTTGACTCGCGTAAACCCACACCCAGTAGCGATTCAGGCCATCCGGGACGGCCGTCCCAGCGCCATACTCCAGGGGCGCGCAGACCTGTTCCACTACCCCGCCGTCCGCTTGGGAATAAAACTTAACCCAGACTTTTTTCTTATCCTGGACGGCTTGGACGAATCGGGCATGATAGGCCATCATAATGGGCGACTTTCCTTCAGCGTTTTCACAAATTTCTTAGCGCAGGCCATGCCAGGGGTGCCGCGCCACGGAGTGGAGTGGCGAACCCCGGGCGGGGCACTTGTGGTTGAGCGTTCCCAACCGCATGATCAACAGCACGCTGCGCCGGACGCTGGGACGCGTCTCGCCCGTGAACCGGACGTCCGGCCCCTAAAAATGGGCGGGGTGCCCGTGCCCGCGATGCTTGCAGAATTCACGGCGAAGCCAGCCTCGGCCGTGCAATTTGCAATGGGGTTTGTCCACCTTTTCGGTCCACCGCCTCGTCCCGGAAGTGGCGGCTGAGGAGGTCGAACACGGTGGCCGTGCGCCAGCACTCGCCGTAGTAGAGCGTGCCCATGGGCGAAGAGGAACGCCCCGGCGGCCTGTTTGGCAACCGGGGGGCGGGGCGGGACTACGTTGCGCGGGGATCAATTCCCCAGCCGGAAGAACCGTTGGGCGGGTGTGTTGGCCGGAAGCAGAACTTCCTTCCGCGTACCGCTCACGAGGGGAGTATTGGTCACAGCTTCCCAATTGCCGGTGGTGAGGTCAGGGCGCGAGACCAACCCGAAACCCTCGGCGCTCGCGGGCCAGGAGAGCAGTACGCCACCGGACACGGTCTGGATGCTCAATGGGAGCGGGCCGCCTTGGTTGAAGTAGAGCGACGCGACTTCTTCCGGCGGCAACGGCCGGTTGAAGCACATCAACTCGTCCACCAAGCCGTTGAAATAGCGGCCCAGCAGGTGGTGCTTACCGAGGTTGAAATACTGCGTGCCGTCGTAAGCAATCGGGCTGGTGCCGGTGATCGTGAAGATGGATTTTCCATTCAGATACAATTGCGAGATGTGGTTGGAACTCATCGTTGCGACGACCTGCTGCCAAGTGTTGTTGGTCAGCCAGTAGGAATCACCACTCACCCCCATGCCCGCCGCACCCCAAGACCACTGGCTGGCCCCACCGGAAGAGTTGTTGAACGATTGGAACACCCAGCTCCGGTAGTCAGTGTGGTTGTTGTCGAGAATGTCGGCCCATTGAACCTGATTGGCGGCGGGGTTGACCCAGAAGCTGATCGTGAACTCCTGAAGGTTGAACCAGTTGCCCAATGACACCGCCGCATTCTGGCCATTGAGCACGAAGGCTTGTCCCACCTGGCCGGGAGCGTAGGCGAGGCTGCCTGCCGGCGTGCCGGGATGGACGCCCATGGTATCGCTAGTGTCGCCTTCGCCGCGCCACCACGAGATGAGGCCGGTGGGGACGCTCGGGCCGTAATGCGGGCTGGCGTTTCCGCCGTTTCTGAATCCGCCCTCGCCCCCGAGGGCTGCCACGGTGCCCGCAAATTCATTTACTCCGGTGTCGATGGCGATGCGCCCGGCGCCGCCGCTGCCGGAGTAGTAGTATCCGGCTGACTGACCGTTGACAGTGATGCTGCCGAAGCCGGTCAGCCGACTCGCTTTCAGCCAGACGCTGCCGCCCGCGCCGCCGCCGTCGTAACTCCCGGTCGCCGCGTCGGCATTGGCCGAAACGCGGCCGTCAACCGTGAGCGTGCCAGCGACCGTCAATTCAATGGCTCCGCCGCCCCGGTTCAGCGCCGTCCTGTTGTCGCCACCGCCGCCGCTCCCGAAGTCCACCGGCTCCGTGGCCGAACCGTAGGTCAAGCCGCCCGCCGAATACCGTGCAGCACCGCCGTGTCCGCCGTGTCCCGCACCAGATCCATACCGCTCTGCCCATTCCCAGCCATCGCCCGCTCCTGCCCCCGGCCCAGTCCTGAGCGGATAGCCCCGAGCGTCCGCCCCAATGGCTCCGCCGCCTTCCACCACGGCGTCGCCTTGCACCAACACTTGGAGGCGCGGTCCTTGAAACGGGTGCGTGAGCAGACCGCCAGCGCTGACGCGCAGGCCGCTGAGAGTAAGAGAATTGGTCGCATACGCCGCGGCGTTGGTGAGCGTCAGCCGATAGGCCACGGGCGCGGTGAGCAAGGTTTCCATGGCGTTCGTGCGCCCGGTGTTGTCGAGCCGCAAGTCGCCCACGCTCTGGCCGTTGACCTGGGTGTAAAGGGTGCCCGCGCCCCCGCTACACGCCCCGGTGTTGAGGCCACCCGCCCCGGGGCTGAGGCCGCCCAAGGCCGTCAACCCGCCGCTGAACGTCGAACTGCCGTAGTAGATCGCAATGCGTCCACCGCCGCCGCCGCCGGATTCATAGTAACCCGTGCTGCCGCCATTGGCCGTCACGCTGCCATTCCCGGCGAGGGTGCCGGCGGTGAGATAGACACTCCCGCCCGCGCCGCAGCCGGCCCACACGCTTTCGCCATTGGCGGTCAATTGGCCGGCCACGGTCAAAACGCCGCCGACATTAAGACGAACGCGGCCGCCGCCCGCGCCCCCCGGACAGACACACCACATCATCCTTCCGCCACCGCTCCCCCAGTTCGTTGGCGCGAGCAGAGCACCATAACTACCTCCGCCCGGTTGGTAATAGCCGTTGCCGCCCGGTCCGCCGTGCCCGCCGCCGGACGCATAGGCGTAGGAGTTGATTCCCGCGCCTGGTCCGGCAAGCTGGCCGTAGCCTTTGGCGTTGGCGTCCACGCGGCTCGTGGCGTCAATCGTCAGGTCACTGGTGATCGTCAAGTCCAGCCGGTTGTCGGTCTCGCCGGACGGAGCGGGCGAATGCGTGAGCACTGCGCCATCGGTGAGCCACAGTGACGCGAAACTGTGAACGCCGTCCACCGTGAGCGTGCAGTTGCTCACGATGAGATCCGCGCCATCATAGGTGGTGTCGCCGGGCGAGACGGCGGTGTTGGTGGTGATGGTGGTGGCTTTCGCGCCTGCCAGTGGCAGCGTCAACGCGAGGGCGGTGAGGAGAATTTGTTTTATGTTCATAGGTGCTTGTTTTTGATGTGTCTTGAAAGCGTTCTTGGGGGATTCAGTTGTCAGACTTAAGGCGGAAGAAGCGCGCCGGTTCGGCCGTGATCGAGAAGGTCAACGACGCCGGGCCATTGGTGCCGGGAATGGCGGGGCCGTAATCCGCCCACGCCTTGGCATTCGCCAGATTGGTCGAAGTCTGCGGCTGGTAGGTAAGGTTGGTGATGCCTAACCAACTGGCGAGCGGGCCGGCCTCGGTCAGGGTCAGGGTCAGCGTGGGCGCGACCATGCTCGCCGGCGCAATGCGCCAGATGAGGTCGTTGTTCAACTGGCTGGCATAAAGCGCCCCGTCCGGACCAAAGGCGAAGCCATCCATCCCGCCGAAGCTCGTGCCGGCCTGCGAGACGACGCCGTTGGTGTCCATCCGCATCAGGTTCCAGTTGGTGCCGACGAAATAGACATCCGTCCCCCAGAAGCCGCCGGGGCCGTGGGTGATGGGAGTGCCGGACTGAGCCATCGCCCATTGGCTGTTGAGCAACACCCCGTCGGTGCTGTAGAGGCGCAGCCCGGTGTCGTCAGTGCCCGCCACGATGCGCCCGGCCGCATCCACGGTCAGCGCGAGCGCCAGCGGCAGACTGAACAGCACCACCGGCGTCGTGTTCGTCATGGTCCACACCTTGCCCCCCTCGTTATCGCTGATGAGCAAACGGCCGACCGCCACGTCGTGGACGATGAGGTTGGGGTTGAAGCCAAAGCTCGTCGGGCCATAGATCGTGGTGACGGTGCCATCCGGCAGGATTCTTACGATCTTGCCGTTGGAGGTGGTGAGTTGCTCGCCAGCCACCAGCACCGCGTCGGGGGTGCCGGAGAATTGTCCCGTGGCATCGTAAAACACGGCGTCAGGATCGGTGATCGAGGTATTGCCGTATTCGCTGACCGGTGAACCGCCCGGCCCGATGCGGTGAATCTTCACCGCGTCGCTGTTGCCGCCGCCGGAACCGGCGTTGTCGCGGCCGGCGAAGAGGGTTCCATCTGGGGCAAAGGAGAGCCGCACCGGGTCGGTCACACGGGCATAGATCGTCGCGTCCGCTCCGGGCACGGCCGGTTGGGTGAAGCGGTAAATGCGGTCGCTGGCAAAGTCGCTGGCGTAGAGCGCCCCGTCCGGGCCGAAGCGCAGGTCGGAGACCGTGGCGAACCCGGAACCGACGTTGGTAGTTGTGCCGTCGAGCATCACGCGCAGGAGTTCGCCACCGGTGCCGACGGCATAGATATCCGTGCCCCAGCGGCCGCCGGGGCCGCGGGCGAGCGGCGTGCCGGCTTGCGCCGTGGCGAACGCGGCGTTAGAAAGCACCCCGCTTCCCGTGTAGAGGCGCAGCTTGGCTTCATCCGCGCTGTTCACCACGATGCGGTTCAAGCTGTCCACTTCGAGGCACTTGGCATGTGGCAGCGAGAACAGGAGTGTCGGCGTGCCGCCAGCACCTGTGCTGACATAGATCCGCCCGTTGTCATTACAGGTAAAGAGGAAACGATTATCGAGGTCGAAGGCGAAGCCGCTGGGATT
>JBBQYD010000158.1:0-10125 GCA_038209025.1 Verrucomicrobiota bacterium
TAGTGCCAGGAGCGGTTGGCGGAGGTTCTGGTGGACCAAAACGATGCCGTGAAAGCCGGCCAGGTGCTGGCCCTGCTCGACGACGGCGAATTGAAGATGCAGGTTGAAATCGCCCAGGCGGGCCTGGCGGCGGCCCAAGCCACCGCCGCACGCGTCCGGGTGGATGAAGGCCGCGCCCAGGCGGTGGACCTGCAATCGCGTCAGGACCACAAACGGATCTCCGATCTGCTGGCCACCAAAATCAGTTCGCAGGCTGATCTCGACAAAGCGGTTGAACAACTGGGCGTGGCCGAAGCTGATTTGAAACGAGCGCAGGCCGCCATTAGCGAGGCCGACAGCCAGGTACTGACAGCCCGGAAAACCCTGGCTTACCAGGAGGAACGGCTCAGTTACACCAGGATCTGCAGCCCTTACGACGGGCTGGTTGTGCGCCGTGACCGCGACCCTGGCGGGGTGGTCGTGCCCGGCGGTTCGCTGCTCCAGCTGATTTCCACCAACGAGATTTGGGTCTCGGCCTGGGTGGACGAAACCGCCATGTCAGGTCTCTCCACCGGCCAGGTGGCCCGCGTCGTCTTCCGTTCCGAACCTGAAAGGGCCTATCCCGGCGAGGTCGCACGGCTGGGCCGCGAAACCGACCGCGAAACGCGCGAGTTCCTCGTGGATGTGCGCCTCACGGAGCTTCCCAGGAACTGGACGGTGGGCCAAAGGGCGGAGGTGTTCATCGAAACCGGGCGCAAAGCCGGCGCGCTGGTGATCCCGCAACGGTTCGTGCAGTGGCACGACGGCAAGCCCGGCGTCTTCGTCAATGACCGCGGCCGGGCCAGTTGGCGGGCGGCCACCCTTGGTTTGCGCGGGCGCGAAATCGCGGAGATCGCCCAGGGAGTAGTGGCGGGCGAACAGGTGGTGACGCCGCGCGAGGTCAAACAGCCGCCACTCACGGACGGCCTGCGAATAAGCGTGCAGGAAGCCGGCGGAAATAAACCAGGGGGCACGCAATGAATGCCGCGTTCCTCACACCGCATCCCGCATTTCCCTGATGAACCTCGCCGCCAAGGATATTCGTCACAATTTCGGACGCTTCGCCCTGACGACCGTCGGCATCGGGTTGCTGCTGATGATTGTCATGGGCATGGGTGGCATCTATCGCGGTTTGATCCGTGAAGCTACCCTGCTGGTGGACGAGATCGGCGCGGACCTCTGGCTGGTGCAAGGCAGCACGCGCGGGCCCTTCGCCGAGATCTCCCGCGTGCCGGCCAACCTTGAAGACCGGGCTCGCGCGGTCCCGGGCGTAGCGTCCACGCGGCGGTTTGTCTCACACACCATTCAGCGCGAATTTCGCGGGCGGCCGCTGCGCATCGTGGTGCAGGGCCTCGCCTGGCCCGAGGATCGTGGCGCGTGGATTCCGCTCGTGGCGGGACGCCCGCTTCGCCAGGCCCATTACGAAATGATTGCCGATCGTTCGCTGGGCTTGCCGCTCGGGGAGCGAATCAAGTTGGGCAAGAACCTTTACGAGGTGGTGGGCCTGACCAAAGGCATGGTGGGAACGAGTGGCGACGGGTTGTGTTTTTTCACGGCCAGCGACTCCGAGTCCATTCAGTTCGATGCGCCTGGGGAAGCGGTGCGTTTGGAACGACAGGCGCGGCGCGCGCGGACCGAAGCGCGGGATATTGGCCAACTGCAGCCGCTGCTGCTGGAGCGCGCCATTGGCCCCGCCGAGGGCATTCCCGCCCTCGCCCCGCCCCAAGTCAGCGCGGTCATGGTTACACTCCAACCCGGCGCCAGCGGGGCACAAGTGGCGGCCACCTTTGCCACCTGGCCCGACATCACGGTCTATTCCAGCCAACAGCAAGTCGATCTGTTGCTCGCCGGCATGGTGGACAAAGCGAAGCGGCAACTCGGCCTGTTCCGCGTGCTGCTCATCATTATTTCCACCATCATCATGGCGCTCATCATCTACACGCTCACTCTGGATAAAATCCACGACATTGCCATGCTCAAACTGATGGGCGCCCGCAATGGCGTCATCGCCGGTCTGATTCTCCAGCAGGCTCTGCTCATTGGCGCGCTCGCTTACGGGCTGGCGTATTGGCTTGGCACGTTCGCCTTTCCACAGTTTCCCCGCCTGGTGGTAATCGAGAATCCCGACCTTCTGTCACTCGCCGCCATCGTGCTCGGCATCTCCGGGCTCTCAAGCATGCTGGGCATCTGGAAAGCCATGCGCGTGGAACCGAACAAGGTGTTGTCATGACGCAAGGAATCACCAGCCACACGCCCGCCGTCGAAGCCTTCAACCTCACCAAAGTCTATGGCTCCGGAAATACCGAGGTCGTGGCGATGAAAGACGTGTCCCTGAGCGTGGCGCGCGGCGAGGTGGTGGCACTGCTCGGGCCCAGCGGCGCCGGCAAATCCACCCTCCTCACCGCCATCGGCCTCGTCAATCCGCCCACGGCGGGTCGCATCGTCATTGGCGGCACCCCCGTGATGGAAGCCGACCGGGCGCTCGTGGACCTGCGCGCTTTCCGTCGCCGGCATCTGGGCTTCATCTTTCAGAAGGCGAACCTGATCCCGTTCCTCAACGCCGTCGAGAATGTCCAGGTGGCGTTGGAAATCAACGACGTGTCCCCGCGGGCGGCGCGCACGCGGGCGATGGAGTTGCTCGATTACCTCGGGGTCGCCGATCGTGCGAAAAACCTGCCCGACGCCCTGTCCGGCGGTCAGCAACAGCGCGTAGCCGTGGCCCGCGCCCTGGCCAATCAGCCCAGCCTTATTCTGGCCGACGAACCAACCGCCGCGCTCGACAGCCACCGTGGCCGCCAGGTCATGGAGTTATTTCGCAAGATCGCCCACGAACGAGGCACTGGCGCCGTCGTCGTGACTCACGATCAACGCTCGCTGGACGTGTTCGATCAGATTCTTGAGATGGAAGACGGAAAGCTTCGTTCGTCGCGTTTCGACAAACCCACAAACCATACACACCGGGTGGAGGGAAGGGAATCCACGTAGATCGGCAGGAAACGGCCAAGACTGCGGGGTTGGTTGTCTATAACCCAGCCGTGCCCCGCAACCGGCTGAATTGCGGGGTGCCGCTTGGGCGGTTGGAGCCCGCCAGGGACCAAAAAACCTGGGCCGCCTGGTTTTCACCAGCTTGACACGGGGTTTTTGGCTGATATTCTCTCGCGTTCCGTTGCCGGAGCTTTTTCTCCGCCATGGTACTGTTGGCTGGCGATTTGACGCGCGCCCGGGACAAATAGATTTAGTTTACTATGAAGCGACAATATCAACCGTCGAAAATCCGCCGCAAACGGCAGCATGGGTTTTTGAATCGTAATTCGAGCAAGAGCGGGAAGGCCACGCTCCACAACCGCCGCCGGGTGGGGCGCAAGCGCCTGACGCCGGTCTAACCTCCCTGCCATGACGGCCGAAAGGCCTCAGCGGGAGACTCTTGGGCGGCAATCGCGGATCCGGCGCAGTGGTGATTTCGCCCGGGTAAAGCAGCTCGGGCAACGTTTTGTTCAAGGCTGTTTGATAGCCAATTGGAGCCGAATAGACGGTGGACGGCATTCGCGTCTGGGAGTGGTTACGTCGCGCAGAGTGGGAGGCGCGGTGGTGAGAAACCGCGCCCGGCGTTTGTTGCGGGAAAGCTTCAGGAGGCATCAGCATGAGCTTGCCGCGCCGGTGAACCTGGTGCTGGTAGCCCGGGCGTCTATTGCCGGAAAAAGCTTTTCGGATGTGGAGCGGGATTTTTTGACAACCTTGAGGAAAACGGGACTGTTGAAGGTGAATTCGGGGGAGCGAACCGGTTGAACGCGGCTCAACACATATTGGTGGTCGGCGTAAAGCTGTATCGCGCGGTGCTTTCGCCCATGAAGCTGGCGGTTTTCGGCCCACTGGGGCGCTGCCGCTACTGGCCGAGCTGTTCGGAATTCGCCCTTGAAGCGGTGCGGCTCCACGGCGCCGGACGGGGCCTGTGGTTGAGTTTAAAACGGATCAGCCGCTGTCATCCGTGGGGCGGATGCGGGTATGATCCGGTTCCCGCCGTCAGCTCCGGCTGCCCCGCGGCAAACCCGGAGCCGAACGCCCCTTGCCCGGCCCATGGGCATGAAAAGCCCCCGGCACAACCCCGCGCCTCCTTTGGTCATTGCTAATTTTTCATGGATCGCAAATCGATAATTGGACTGGTGGCCAGCATACTTTTGCTGCTGCTTTGGTTTCCGCTGGTTAACCGGTTTTACCCGCCCAAACCGGTTCCGCCGGGGAGCACGAATCTTCAGGCAGCCGCGCAGTCGCCAGCCGCGACCAACCCGGCCACGGCCGCCGCGCCGCAACGCTCCACGCCGGTCATCCAGCAGGCGGAGGCCCCGGCGCGCGCCCAACTGCCCGCCACCCAACCCGAGCAAACCCTGCTCCTCACCAGTTCCAACGCCCAATATACGTTCAGCTCCCGGGGCGGCGGCATCAAACTCATCGAGTTGCCCGGCTTCCCCGAGACGGTCGGCAGCCGGCACTCCAAGGACGGCGGAGCCAAGCGGCCTTCCACGCTTAACTCGCAAGCGGACCTTCCCGCCCTGACATTTCTGGGTGGCCCGGCCATCGAAGGCGACGGCGTTTATGAACTGACCCGGACGTCCGATGGCGTGCGAGCCGTCAAGGAACTCACCAACGGCTTGGTGATCACCAAAGACTTCTCGGTGGGCACGAATTTCCTGATCGGGATGAAAGTGCGGCTTGAGAACCGCTCCTCAGCGCCCCTGACCCTTCCCCCCCAGGAGTGGGTGGTAGGCACCGCCACACCCATGGGGCCGCAGGACGATGGCCGGGCGGTCGGCGCGGAGTATTACACGGGGACGGACCGCAAAACCGTGGATGGCGCATCCTATTTTTCCAAGACCAAGCTCATGTGCATGCCCCGGATTCCGCCGCTGGAATTTCGTTCCGTGGAAACCAACGTCGTCTGGGCGGCGGTGCATAACCAGTTCTTTGCGTTAATCGTGATGCCCGAGCGCCCCGCCCAGAGCCTGGTCGTGCGCCGCATGGACCTGCCCGCCACCCTCACGCCCCAGGGAGCGCCCAATCCCGTCATCCCCCAGGGCTACGAGACCGCGGTGGTTTACCCCGGCCTCACGCTTGAGCCACGGCAGAGCCAGGAACAGCAAGTGCAGATTTTTGCCGGCCCGAAGGAATTTCAAACCCTGGCCACCCTGGGCGACCAGTTCAAGAACAAGGTGGACCTGGTGATGGGTTACGGCGGGTTCTTTGGCTTCTTCGCCAAAGGGCTGCTGCTGGCGATGAACTGGCTGCACCAGACGCTCTGGCTCTCTTATGGCTGGGCCATTGTGGCGATCACCGTCATTATCAAGCTGTTGTTCTGGCCCCTCACCCAGGCCAGCACCCGTTCCATGAAGCGCCTGCAAGCCTTGCAGCCGCAGATGAACGCCATCAAGGAGAAATACAAGGATGACCCGACCAAGATGAACCGGAAGACCATGGAGTTCATGCGGGAAAACAAGGTGAACCCCATGGGCGGCTGTCTGCCGATGGTCATCCAAATCCCCGTCTTCATCGGCTTCTTCCAGATGATTCAGAGCGCCATCGAACTGCGCGGCGCCCAGTTCTTATGGGTGGTCGATCTCTCCTCCCCGGACACCCTGTTCATGATTCCGGGAACCAATTTCCCGTTCAACCTGCTCCCGCTGATCATGGGCGTGACGATGTTCTGGCAGGCGCAACTAACCCCGCCTTCACCCGGCATGGACCCCACCCAGGCCAAGATGATGCGCTACATGCCCATGATCTTCATGGTGTTCCTTTACAACTTCTCTGCGGGGCTTACCCTCTACTGGACGGTTCAGAACCTGCTCACCATTTTGCAGACAAAACTGACCAAAATGTCCACCCCCATCCCGGCGGCGGGACACGCTCCGGTATTGACGTCCGGTCTCAAAAAGAAGAAATAAGGAGCTGCAAGGCCCAAAAAGATGGCCTGTAAACGCTGTTAACTGAAAACGACCATGCCTGCTGAACCCAAAGTCACATTGGAAAAGTTGCTTGAAACGCTCGGTTTCAACGCCACGGTGGAAGAACACCGGATGGAAGAAGGCGTGCTGCTGGACGTCAAAACCGAAGATTCCGGCCGGCTGATCGGACGCCAGGGGCAAGCGCTTTCCGACCTGCAATACATTACCAACCGCCTGTTGTTTCAACAGGACCCTTCGACCCCCAAGGTGATGGTGGATGTCAGTGGCTACCGCGCCCAGGCGCGTGAGGCGCTGGTTAAAAAGGCCAAGGAGGCCGCGGAAAAAGTCCGCCGTTGGGGCGACGTGGTGGAGTTGGAGCCGCTCAGCGCCTTTGACCGGCGAATCGTCCATCAAGCCCTTAAGGACGATCCCAGCATCGAAACCCACAGCGTGGAAGTCGAAGGAACCGATAAGAAGGCCATCCTGCTTCGTCCGAAGCACTAACGGCCTCTCCAAAACCCCAGTGGCCAGGAGCGCGGAGCGCCTGCGTCCCCGGCTCGCTCTGGGCCGGTGTCGGCTTGGCGGGGTTTAATGGCTCAAGCCATCCACTTCCAAACGGCCCAGGCGGCCAGACACACGATATTCACGTAACCCGCCGCCAGGACGTCATCCACCGTGATGCCCCAACCGCGCGGCAGCGCCTGGCTTTGCTCCACCGGCCAGGGTTTGGCGATATCAAAGAAGCGAAAGGCGGCATACACCCCCAACGTAAGCCAGAGCGCCCGGCCGGTGAAGAACTCGGATACCTGCGGGAACCGGTTGGTGCTCTGCATGGATAAGCCGATCCAGGCGAAAAAGCAGATCGGCATCGCGCAAATCTCATCCAGCACCACGGGCCCGGGGTCCGTCCTGCCCATCTCACGCTCGGCCACCCCGCACAGGTAAACAGAGGCGCCCACGCACGCCGCGGCGCCCACCGTAAACCAGAACAGGCTGCCGGTCGCCAGCAGGGCCGCGAACCAGCCGAGGCCCAGAACCGAACCAAATGTGCCCGGGGCAAACGGGATCAGCCCAACCCCCAGGCCTTGCGCCAGGAATACCTGAATTTTTTTCATCGTGCGGAAATAATCAGCAACCCATGGTGAAGGAACCGGGGCCGCAAGGCCACTCCGGAAAACCCGGTCAGGCGGGTTTCCGCAACGCGCGGTCGCGCTCCAGCAGGGTGGGATGGGAGTAGTAAAAGGTGCTGTATGCCGGATGGGGCGTCAGGTTGCTCAAGTTCTTCTCCGTGAGCTTTCGCAGCGCGCCGATCAGGTCGCCCGGCGAACCCATGACTTCCGCCGCATAGGCATCGGCTTCATACTCGTGCTTGCGGGACCAAAGGTTCGCCAGGGGCGCGAACCAGAAAGTGAACAGATTGGAGAGCAGCACAAAAAGGAGCAGGGAAGGCACCAGGCTGCCGGGGGAAAAGCCAAACGACCGCGGGAACCATGGCTCGCGGGCGAGCACGGAAAGGATGAAAAAACCGGTGAGCGAACCGAGCGCGGAAATCACCAGCATTTTGGGGATATGTTTGCGTTTGTAATGGCCGATCTCGTGAGCCAGCACCGCCTCCAGTTCGGGTTCGCTCAATTGCTGCACCAGCGTGTCGAACAGCACGATTTTCCGGAGGCGGCCGAACCCGGTGAAAAACGCGTTGGAATGCTTTGAGCGCCTGCTGCCATCCATCACCTGGATGCTCTGGGCGCGGAACCGGGTGCGTTCGGCCAGGGCGAGCAGGCGCGCTTTCAGGGGGCCCTCCGGAAGCGGGGCAAACTTGTTGAACAACGGCAGAATCAGCGCGGGGGCCAGCACCGCCATGAGCAACTGGAAGGTGAGCAGGACCGCCCAACTCCAGAGCCACCACGCGGCCCCGGTCCATTCCACAGTTTTCAGGATAAGCGCCAGGAGCGGGTAACCCAGGAGGATGGCCAGCCCGAAGCCCTTCACCCGGTCCACCAGCCACAGCCGCAGGGTGGTGGTGTTGAAGCCAAAGCGTTCTTCGAGGCGAAACTGGTGATACCAACTCCACGGCAGGCCCGTGAACGAGAACAGCACGCCAACGGCCAGCAGGAACCCGGCGAGCACCCACGCGGACTCCCCCCACCGCGCGGTGGTCCACTGGAACAGCCACGGCAGAACACCGCTGAATACCAGCCACCCCAGCAGCGCGGCGTCCCACAGCAACTCGCAGCGCTCCACCTGGTTGCGGGCCAGGGTGTAGGCCACCGATTTCCCATAGGCCGCCTCATCGATGAAGCCGCGCACGGCCTCGGGGATCGCGTGGGCATGTGCCAGCACGTGCCCGCGATTCAAATGCTCAAGCCAAAGCTGCGCCGCAGCTTTGAGAGCCAGCAGAATCAGAACGCCCAACGCAAACCAAGTCATCCAGCCCCATACTCGGCGCCAAAGAGGCTTCCTGTCAAAAGGTTCTTACTCTCCACCCCGGCTTTTAATCCAGCGCGCGGCTTCCGCCGCCGCCTCGCTGACTTCTTTCACCGGGTGCCCGGTAAGGTCTTTGAGCGGACGCAGGCTCTTCTTGGTTCCTATCTGTTTGAGGATGTTGCACGCCAGCACGCGCGTGGCCAGGTTCTGCTGTTTGAGCACCTCCACCACGGCGGGCTCGGCGGGCTGCCCCAGGCTCACCAGCGCCTGGCTCACCGCGTTTTCGCGGCCGCCCGAAAAACTCAGTTGCTCGGGTGATCCCTCCGCAAGCAATTCGGTGAGCGCCTCCGCCGCCTTGGGGTCTTTTAGCCGGCCCAGCGCCTGGGCCACCGTGTTCCGGAGGTTCGCCGACCCGGGCATCTTCAAGGCTTTGATCAGCAGCGGCACTTGCTCCCGCCCGCCATGCACCGCCAGAATCGATACCGCACCCTCGCGGACGGCCTCGTCGGGGTCCTGCGCCAGGCGGGCCATTTCCCGTATTACCTCCTCCGAGGGCCTGCCCAGCCGGGGGCTGTTCAACTCCCGAATCGCCTGTTGCCGGGCAAAAGCTTCGGGCTTCTTTAAATCCGCCAACCGCTGGGCCACCTCGTCGGCCGTGAATGGATTGGCGGGCGGCGGCGGCGGCGGATTCAGCGCGGCCTCGAGTTCCGCCCCCGTGAGCATCTGCCATCTCAGGCTCAGTTCGGAGCGGCGGCTCACATTCTCGGTTACCACCAAAGACTTGGTTTGCATCTCAATGGATCGCGGCAGCCCGGAGGCCCGGAGGCGCACCACTTTTGCCTGGCCGCTCGCGCTGATCCTCGGCTCCGTCCCGGCCAGCACCTGGGTGTCCAGCGACATCGTGCGCTCAAGCGTCACCGTCTCCGCATCCGCCTGGGTGACTTCGACCTTGGTCTTTTGGCGGGCCGCAAGGGCGGCTTGAGGGCCGCGCCCGGGATAATAAACCGGAAAACCGTACCCGGTGGCGGCGAACGCCGGGGCCGGCCCCAGCCCCATCGGGTCATCCAGCACAAAGACGTTCTTCTCCGTCTCCCAGCCGGACGAGGCGTCGGCGGGAAACTCCTCCACCAGGGAACTCAGCAATTGGCCCAATGGGATGGGCAGATTCAGGTCCTGGGCTGTGCGCACGACGTGCCCCCGCGAGTCGATCCAGATTTCACGGTATTCGGGCAACGGCCCCATAATCAAAGAACTCAGCGACATTGGCCCCCCGGGCCGATAGCCATAAAAGGTCTGCCCCGGCACCGGCTTTGGACGCAACTGACCGCGAACCGTCAAACCGATCAGGTTGCCACTCTGAGCGGTCGTGGTCAGGAACAAGTTCCCGGTCATCACTTCCCGCCCGGATTCCCCACGCGTCTCGAGCGTGACACTATAGACGTTTGTCCGGCCGGGGAGTTCCGGACTATACCGCAGGGTGACCGGATCAGCGGCCCCCAACACGCTCAAAGAAGGGGCCAAAACGATGAACGCGGTCCATGCAAGGTTTGCTGCCCAGGGAGATTTCATGCGCCGAGTTTATAATGGGACGGAGAAACGCGCAAGGGCGAATTGCGCCAAAAGTTTTGTTACCCGGGAGCGGGGGTAAAGGTTGGAGAAATGATACGTTGCGCCAGAACTAACTGTTACCGTGGCGGGAATGGACAAAAGCATGAGACAGACGACCCGGAAAGAGGTTCTGGAGAAG